>NZ_JBNGOX010000035.1:0-61609 GCF_050589785.1 Carboxylicivirga caseinilyticus
AGTAATAAGTTTTTAATAATAAAGAGGAGTGTGGTGTAAATGAATTAGGAAATTCAAGACAATAAGCTCCTCGATAGGAATCGAGGAGGAGTATATGGAAGGAGGCATTTAAGTTTGTGTAATACATCCTGTATTGTGCTCCTCTTCGTATCTTAACAAAGGTAAATTACTTATCAATTTCGATTGATGAAACCCTGTAGCTATCAGCAATAATTTCTTAACAATAAAGAAGAATGCAGTATAAATGAATTAGGAAATTCAAAGAAATTAGCTCCTCGATTCCTATCGATGAGAAGATCTTTAAGTTTGTGTAATACATACTGTATTGTACTCCCCTTCGTTTCCAAACGAAGGGACATTGACTTATCAATTCCAATTGATAAAAACCTTAGCTATCAGCAATAATTTCTTAATAATAAAGAGTAGTGTAGCTTAATTGAATTAGGAAATTCAAGACAATAAGCTCCTCGATAGGAATCGAGGAGAAGGTTCTTTAATCCTCATAGTAGCCATGGCCATAGGTATATCGATAACCATAATTGTATCGATAGTTGTAACCATAACCATATCCTTTCTTCATGCTGAGATCATTCAAAAGGATACCGACATTTTTAATTCCTTCTTCAGAAATATTTCGTAAGGTCTGTTCCGTAATCTTTTTTATAGAGTGATTTTGTCTAACCAGAAAAATTAAAGAATCAGCATGTCTTGCCAATAGAAACGGATCAGAAACAATCCCCATTGGTGGAGTATCTACAATAATGATATCGAATTCCTTTTTTAATTCCTCAAATAAAGTTTGAGTCTTTGGAGAACTTATCAGTTCTGAAGGATTCGGTGGTATATCACCCGATGGTATAATAGTTAAATTATTTTGCTGATGCTTAACCTTAATTTCATCGTAAGTGGCCTTACCAATAAGATAATTGGATATGCCAGTTGCTTTATGAGTATCAACCAATTTATTTAGTCCGGGCTTTCTCAGGTCAAAGCCTAGTATTACCGTTTTTTTACCACTGATGGCTAATGCAGCTGCAATATTCAATGCACAAAAGGTTTTGCCTTCGCCGGGAATGGAAGAGGTAACACTGACAACCGGACAGGGAATATCTTGAGTTAAGAAATCAAGTCTGGTTCGCACTCTCCTGAAACTTTCAGTAATAACAGATTTAGGATGATGCTGCACTACGTTACTTTCTTCTTTAGAATTATGCAATATTTGTCCGATAATTGGAGATTGGGTTATCTTTTTGATGTCTTCCTCATCCAGTATTTTATTATTAAGCAACTGACGAAGTCCAATAAATGCTAAAGGAAGAATTAAACCTATCATCAAACCATTTTTATAATTGCCACTAACATTGGGAGCAATCATTCCATTACTTTGTGCGGCTTCCAGAACTTTATGATCAGGAGTGTTGGAGGCTTTCTGAATCTGGGCTTCAGACCTTTTACGTAGTAGAAATGTGTAAACTTCATTGTTTAACTCAAACTTACGTTCTATTCCCAAGAGTTTTCTCTCTGTCTCAGGGAGGGAATACAGTTCTTTTTCATTTTTCTCTTTGTTGCTATTAATTCGATTAATGGTTTCATTAATAATATCGAGTTGACCGTTAATGGTTTTTAATAACGTTTTTGTTGCAACTTCTATTTGTGTTTCTACCTCCCTGTTGGCAAGGTTTAAGTCCTCACTAAATGTACCGCGCATGCTTAGCCGTTGTGAGTTCAACTCCATAATCTGACTTATCTGTTCAGATAAGAGATTATTACCGACGTCGTATTGTGCAGGAGCAATAACTTCATTACCCGAAAAATCGTTTGAGAAGTAATTAATCAGATAATTATAGTACTGCTTTGTTATTTCGTATTGAGCAAGTTGCTGCTCCATATCCTGCAAACCACTAAATAGGTATTCTGATTTAGCTGAAACACTTTGAATCTGATTACTGGTTCTGAAATTGCTTAATTCAGACCCGGTAAGGTATAGGGAGTCAGATATCACACCTAATTGCTCTTCAATAAATTTGATGGTGTTGGTCGCAATCTGATTCTTCTGTTCAAGGTTTTTAGCGATAAAAACTTTAGCCAGTTGATTCAGGAAAATGGTATTTTTTAGGTTGTTTTTACCTGTAACTGAAACACGTATTATAGAAGACGTCTCATTAGCTCTGAATGTTCTTAAAGTAGATTTGTAGCTGGCTGCAATACTTTGAGGATGATTAAAAATAAAATATATCTCCTGCTGCGATGAACTGGTTCCCTTGTGGTTTTCTATCTTGAATCGTCCCCAGGGCATATCAATAACTTCTCCAAATCGAAAAGACTGTTCAAAATTCATAGGACCGATACCTGATCCATTTCTGTTATCTTTATAAATGTATGTTCCTGAATTTTCTGTATGAACCTTTAATCTGTATTCATTCTTATTAATAAACTCAAGATAGATGGGTGTATTTAAAATTTGTTGATGCAAGGAATCAAAAAAGACCGTAAAAGGTTCATCATGATATACTTCGGTATGTTTCATTCTACCTTGAATGAAATAACTTAGATGAAAATCCAGTTGATCAACCGTTTCCTTAATAACGTCCCAGGATGTAAGAACAGCCATTTGGTTTTCAATGTTCTGCTGTCCCGGAGTAAGGCCAAAACCTTCCATCATATTACCGGTAGGCATCTTTTCACCTTTCTCTTCTATTAATAAAGATATGGATGCCCTGTAGGTAGGTTGAATGTAACGGTGAGCAGTATATACAATAGCAATGCTTAATGGTACGGTTATGGCAAATAACCACCAGTAATGCAGTAAATCAAATAAAAAATGTTTAGTGTCGAAATTAAAACCGGATGACTGGTTATTATTTGTTTGATTCTGTACCACTCTTTTAATTTATTTGATGATTGTATTAATTGTCAGGTAAAGTGCCAATAAACCTGTTATGATACCCAAAGAGAAGGATTCTCCAATGCCAAACTGTTTAGCCCGCATAGGTCTAACATATAACATATCATTCGGGTAGATATAGTAATATTCAGAATTGACTATGTTTTTATCTGTCAGATCAATGGTATAAGTTATCGGACCTTCAGGTAGTTGACGTAGTAGCTGTAATTTCTTTTGCTTACCATATGGGGTTACTCCACCGGCAATGGCTACAGCTTCAAAAATGGTTATCTGTTCCTTGGTCATATTCTGAACTCCCTGGTTACGGAATTCACCAAGAGTAGTGAAAGTGTTAGTTGCCAGTTTGAATGTGAGGCTGTATTCTTTTAAAAATGGTTTTAAGGCCTCTTTTACTTTGTCTTTTCCTTGTACCACATTACAGTCTTTCAAATTAATTTTACCAACATAGGGGAAATCAATGTTCATACTATCATCTATCTGATAATAGAAGAAGGTTTGATTTTGTTGGCTTCCCCCCATACTACTATTTCTGCTTTGATTAAAAAAATCGGAAATCTTTTCATCAGGTGTTGATACATTTATAAAAAGGTAGTCGTTAGGCTGTAAAATATATTGGTCAGTAATTCCCTTCAAATTACTATATGGATTATCATAGTTTTTATCTGTACTATGATCCTGTAGCAAAACGATTTCTTTCTGCGGGATACAACTGAATAAAGTGGACAGGAGAACAATCCCTGATAAAAACAGATATTTGTTTTTATTGTTTATGGTAGAAAAGAATGAATACATTAGATTATTATCGTCTGTGAGTTTTCAAATTAATAGTTATCAAAAATAAGCTTTTCTGAATGAATTGTAGCTTACAATCTTACTTTTTTGTAACTCGTTTCATTTGTAGAATAGTCAAAATACAAATTAAGAGGGTATTGTTATTAATTGGTGATAGAAATTCATTTTATGGAAAAAATTGGAAAAGAAATAAGTATTGAGGCCTTGGTTGAGATAATTCCTTTATCTGTAAGATACTTAAGTAAGAAAGGAATAACCTGTATTGCCTGTGGCGAACCAGTATGGGGAACACTTGAAGAAGTGGCATTGGAAAAAGGATTTTCTAAGCAACAAATTGATCAGTTTGTGGAAGAACTTAATAAGATGATGGATAATGGTTAATTATTAAGGGTTAGTTGTTAATTGTGAGTGATTTGATGTATGTGTATATTGTGAATGATGAATTGATTTGGTCTGAAATTAACTAAGTTCTATGTATTTTAACTTCTTTGGGATTAATTATGGCTAGTTTTGACTGATTTCAATTCAATAAGTATGAATGACGAGTTGGTGTCTTATCTTTTGATGAAGTATACACGTTTTTTACATTAGGTAAGTTGTTGAAATATTGTGTTAATGACTGATTTTTTATGTTGAACCCTTCAAAAAACAGAACTAACATTGTATTTCTCCGTATATATTTAGTGTTAAACAGAAAATGCTTGCTATTTTTGCAAGAACTTTGGACAGAAATAATTTTATGAACGAATTAACAATTCAACTCTTAATACCCTTCGCTACTTTTTTATCATTTATTGTAGTGTTTCTTTCGATACCAACTATCCTCAGGGTGGCTAAGATGAAAAACCTTTTTGATGAGCCCAACAAAAGAACGGTTCATCGGGTGAAAATTCCAACACTGGGTGGTATGGCTATATTTATTGGGTTTATTTTTACCTATACGTTGTTTGTTGACTGGTTTAAATTTCCTCATATCCCCTTCTTAACTCCTGCTTTGGTAATCATTTTTGCCATTGGCATTAAAGATGATATTCTGGCAACAGCTCCTATGGTCAAGTTAGGAGGTCAATTGCTGGCAGCCTTAATCATTGTTGGTTTGGGACAAGTTGTTCTGACTGATTTTCATGGTTTCTTTGGTATTCAACCCAATGCTTTTTGGGGAACGATCTTTACGATTTTTACCATTATTTTTTTAGTGAATGGGTTTAACCTGATTGATGGAATTGATGGTTTGGCAGCGGTAACCGGAATCATCACCTTGTTTTCATTTTCTATCTGGTTTTTTATTAATGGTGAATATCATATTCCTGTTATGGCTGCAGCATTAATTGGTGGATTACTGGCTTTTGCCTATTATAATATTTTCTCAAAAAGGCAGAAAATATTTATGGGTGATACAGGGTCGTTGGTATTAGGGTTTCTGGTAGCTGTTGTTGCCATTCGGTTCAGTGAATTAAATGCTGTAGCTCATAGATCAATGCTTACTTATCAGATGAATAGTGCTCCGGCTGTAGCGATGGCCATTTTAATTGTTCCATTTATTGATACGGTTAGAGTTTTCTTTCTCAGGGTTTCGCAAGGGAACTCACCATTTATGGCCGATAAAAATCATATTCATCACCGGATGCTGGCATTGGGATTTACACATCTTCAGGTTTCATTGATTATTGGAGCTGTCAATATTGCTTTTGTTATTCTTGGTTTTTCACTTCGAAATATAGGAATGCTAAAGTTGACAATTTTAGTATTTACTTTGGGTATGACAGTTGCCTATATTCCATCCTGGGTACTGTATTATAAAAAGCGTCACCTTATTCGACGATTAAAACAGATAAAGAATAAAGCAAATATGTTTATTTTTTAGTGCAATTAGAGTCCTAGCTTTAAATAAATTAAAAGGGAATGTGTATTTCCGATTCGTGATTCTTTATGGTTAAATTTAAGTCTAAATACTAAATGATGAAGAATCAAGAAGCTCTTAAAAAGGAAATCGTAGAGGACTTAATATTACTAAATCGAATTGAGGATAAATCTGTTGACTACAATAAATTTCTACCTAAAGAACTTATAAAATATGGGCTTAAGCATGGTGTCGGGGCCAATATTTACTATCTAATAAAAAAAGGAAGAATCACCGGAGTTGACCAACAAGATTTAATTGAGTGGAAAAAAAACTATCTTCATGCATCTTTGCAGTTTCAGATTAAATTTCAGGCCTTCCTTCAGATTCAAAAATTATTCGATGAAAACAATATCCCGTTAATAACATTAAAGGGGTTTGCATTAGCGATATCTTTATATGAGGAAGAGGGTGTCAGACCTATGGGAGATCTGGATATTCTGGTTCCTGAAGATAAAGGGCAACTGGCTTTATCTGTTTTACTAAAAGCTGGTGCTAAACAGGTTCATACACCACGTTCGGTTTTGCACGAGAAGGTACATTCTCATGTAAGGGCCATTGTTTTTAATGGTGTATTAATTGAGATACATCAACGTTTGTTTTCTCTTGGAAATCCATATTATGTGCCTACTTATAAATGCTTTGAAACATATAAGTCAATTAACTATCATAATAAAGAGATAAATGTATTAAGCGATGTAATGATGGGGTATCATCTTATTTGTCATGCTGCCTATAATATTAAAAATGGGGGGCTTCGTTTCGGATGGTTACTTGATATTGCTTTATTACTATCGAGACAAAAAGATATTGAGACATATACTGAACAAATACTTAAAATGTTTACTGGAACAAAGAAAGAAATGTTAGATATCCTGATGATGTCTTCCGTATTGTTAGTTTCAGATGAGAGGAATAAATTATTATTTGGTAATGATGAATACTCAATAAAAGAGCTAATCAGTATAAAGATGCTCGAAAAAGATTCAAAAAAACTCCATAAAGTGAATAATTTGAAGGAGATATTGAATCAGCCGGGATTTAGAAATAAAATTCTGATGACATGGTTTGAATTATTTCCGTCAAAAGAATATATGATTGAATGGAATAATCACCAGGATGATTTTTTACTTAAGCTTTATTTGAAAAGGTTGTTTCATATTCATGATAAGTAGAATTACCTCCTTAATGTCTTAATGTAACAAGTGCTTAATAATGTGTTAGTTTAACTGCTGTTTTTAGTCTGAAATATTCAGCCATATCCTACTTTTCTATTAACTGCTGACTACTCCCTACTTACTAATTACTATCTTCGTACTATGAGTCAACAACTAGCAAAAAAGAAAATATTAATCTTTATTGATTGGTTTTTACCGGGTTATAAAGCGGGTGGTCCTGTGCGGTCAATGGCCAATATGGTGGAATATCTAAAGGATGAATATGAATTTTATATTGTTACCCGAAATACGGATTATACTGAAACATTACCTTACCATGGGATTAATAGTAATTCGTGGGTAGAATTTATACCTGGTGTAATGGTCAATTATGCAGATACTAAACATCAGAATAAAACTGTTTTTTTTAAATTACTAAAAGAGATTCAACCTGATATTGTATATATAAATGGGGTTTATTCATGGAAATTTTCCATTTTACCATTGCTGATCACCAATAATTATGGAGTTAAGAAGGTTGTAGTTGCATCCAGAGGGATGTTGGCTCAAAGCGCGATTGATGTGAAAGGTGGTAAAAAGCAGTTATTTCTAAAATTAGCAAGAATTTTGGGACTGTACCGGAATGTAATTTTTCATGCAACCAACGAAAAAGAAAAGCAGGATATTGAAAAGGCATTGGGTAAAGGTTTGAAGATTAAAATAGCGGATAATTTACCAACTAAAGAATTTATACCATTTAAAGAAATTATAAAAACCGGGGGAGTGTTAAAACTTGTTAGCCTGGCTCGTATCTCACCTGAAAAAAACACTTTGTATGCCCTTGAACGATTATTGGAATGCAAAGATTTAAAAGGTTCAATTCAGTTTGACTTATACGGACAAATATACAATGACGATTATTGGAAATATTGTAAGAATATTATTAGTCAGTTGCCGGAGAATATTAAGGTGGAATATAAAGGAACAGTGGATGCAGATATTGTAGGAGAGACTATTCAAAAGTATCATGCATTATACTTACCTACAAGAGGAGAAAATTTTGGACATGTGATATTGGAAAGTTTTATGGCGGGGAGGCCAGTTCTTATTAGCGATCAGACTCCATGGAGAGGTTTGGAAAAACAATATTGTGGGTGGGATATTAGCTTACAGGCAGTAGAGGATAGGCAGAAGGCAGAAGTGAAGAGACTTGAGGATAGAGAGTTTAGTTCGAAGACCGAAGTTAGTGGTTGGTCATCCGCACTTGCTCAGTTGGTTGAGATGGAGCAGGAGGAGTTTTATAAATGGTGCGAAGGAGCAAGAAAAAGAGCTGATAAATTTGTAAATGATCCTGAGTTACGGGAAGGGTATAAGAGGTTGTTTAATGATTTGTAACGGTTAGATATGATATGTCGCAACCATCAGAAAAAATAGACCTGGGAAGTTTCTATCACATTTATAACAGAGGCATTAATAGTTGTAATCTCTTTATGATGGAAGATGATTATAGACATTTGTTATTACTATATGAGAAATATATTGACCCGATTGCAGAGATCTATTCGTACGTATTACTTCCCAATCATATTCATTTATTGGTAAGGATTAAAGAGAATGTGAGGTATAAGTATTCAATGGAGGAGATTAAAAAGGTCAACACACGAAACGTTGTCAGGTCTATAGACGCTGACAAGTTTGGCGACGCTGTCGGGTTAGAAATAAATAAATGGGAAACGGTTTCTTTACCTGACGGCGCCGAAGGCCCGTCAGCGTTAAAAGAGAACGGTGACCATTCAGCGTTAAAAGAAAACGATTTGTCTAACCCTGCCAGATCTGCTGATGCTGGCAGGTTAGACACTGTCAGGTTGCCGGATGCAACAAGACATTTCTCTCATTTTTTTAATGCTTATGCAAAATATTACAATACAAGATACAACAGACATGGAGCTTTGTTTGAAAGGCCTTTTAAACGTAAGCGTGTTGATTCAAATGAATACCTGAAGAACCTGCTAATTTATATTCATACTAATCCTGTACACCATGGTTTTGTATCCAACGCTTTAGAATATGGATGGAGTAGTTATCTTGATTATTTAACTGGAACTAATCCCATTTATCAGCGTTGTATGGAAGATTATTTTGGAGATATTAATAATTTTAGAGCATGTCATCAATCAATTGATTTTGATGAAGATATTTTTGATTAATAACCAAAATGCCAACGCTGTCATGACTGCTGACGCTGACAGGGTTGGCAAGTTGGTATGATAATTATGAAATACATTGAAAAAAGTTAACGTAACATTCTTCTTCCGCAAACCACAGCCTCAGTATTTTTCAATCGAAAAGGTATTTGAACAGGTAATAAATAATCTTCCTCCAGAAGTTGAACATCATTCTTACCAATTAAAAACTGGAACCAATGGTTGGTGGGGGCGAATAAAGGCTTTGGTTGAAGTCTGGCGAAATAAAGGGGCTATCAATCATATAACCGGAGATATTACTTTTATTGCTTTGGCATTGCCAAAGAAGGGGTTGGTTGTTACCTATCATGATCTGGAATCACTGACCCAGTATAAAGGATGGCAACTGGCTATACTAAAATATTTGTGGGTTAAGATTCCGGTGAGAAGGGCCCAGGTTGTGACTGCCATATCCAATCATACCAAAGAACAACTTATTAAATGGACGGGTTGTGATCCGGATAAGATTAAAGTAATTCACAATCCTTTGCCCGATCGCATTAACTATTCTCCTAAAGAATTTAATAGCGAATGTCCACATATACTTGTTATGGGGACCAAAGATAATAAGAATGTAGAAGGGGTGTTTGAGGCGGTTTTTCAGTTGAAAAGTCGAAAAGTTGAAACGTTGAAAAGTTTAAAAGTTGATGAGGCAGAAGACGGGAGCCCCAATTGCCATCCAGGAAAGAATATGCACCAGGCACCAGACACTGGGCACTATAAACTAATTGTAGTGGGTAAAATGACTGAGCTGCAAAAGGCTTTGGAGGAAGAGTATCAGCTGGATATTGAAAACCTGATTCAGGTGCCTTATGAGCAAATACTGGATGCCTATAAGCGATGTGACATCTTGTGCTTTCCCAGTTTTTACGAAGGTTTTGGATTGCCTATTATAGAAGCACAAGCCATTGGACGACCGGTGATTACATCCAATTTTTGGGCTATGAAAGAAGTGGCAGGTGAAGGAGCTTTCTTAGTTGATCCTTATAAGATTGATGATTTGCGACTAGCAATTAGCAATAGTGTTGAGAATGAAGAGTTAAGAAATGTTCTGGTTGAAAAAGGTCTTGAAAATGTTAAACGATTTGCAGTCTCCATGATAGCCAGGCAATATGCCGAAGTGTATGTCAGTTTTTAAGAGCGAGGATAATGGTCAGTGATTAATGCTCCTATAGAATTCCTGTAACAGAAAATGAATTGTTGTTGCCAATCCTCGAAACACAGTAATAAAGATAAAAATATTAAGTCAATGCCTATTTTTCTTTATAACTTAAGGTCTCACAAAAAATAGTATTCACACCATCAACTAAAGCAATTAGTTCTTATTCTTAATTTTAGAAAGGCAAAATTATAATAGGTTTGTAGACTAAAGCACCTTTAGAAGATATTTGATTCTAATTAAGCATCTGTTTAGACAGTTAAGTAAAGTAAAATTAACTTGTCATCAAAAATTGCTTATCTGTCATTGATTTCATCTCCTTAGTCCTTGTTTTGATAAATTTAGTCATATCCGGGTGGATATTTTGTTTAACATACACTAAATTACTATGATAATTAAAGAAACCCGCCGGATCACATATCATACTTTCCAGAGCGTGCTATGGTCCTGCGGGCTTCCAGTACTAATTTCAAAATTACTAAAATTATGAGTAATGCTGAACATTATCAAGCTAAATTAGCCGAGGCCCTGGCTCTTGAAAGTAGTGCCATTAAAACACCTTATATGCCAATTGGTATATTCTTGCAGGAATCTGAGGATTTACGTTACTGGGCTATAAAAGACAAAGAAGCCCTGCTGGCGGCGGGTCTGGATGAAAACATCCTTGACAATCTGGATGTGACTATCGGGGCGACACGAGAAGCTCAGTCTATCTGGATGGAGAACCTGAAAACCCGTAAAGATGCGGAACAACGCTGGAAAGACGAATCACCGGCTGCCTTCAATCTGCGTGATGAGATGATCCATGCCTTCCGCTACGCCTATAGTCAGTTTGATGACTTGCTGGTACAGCTGAATACCATCAACGAAGGTGGAGGAAGCGCTGATATGATACAGGATCTGAATGACCTGGCCGTGATGGGACGATCCAATCCTGAGCCTTTGCAGCGTATTAATTATGATATGACGAAGATAGAACGGGCAGCTCAGCTATCGGAAGAAATGGCTGAACTTAGGGCCATGGCCAATGGTGATAAGCAGGAAGACAATGAAGCTTTAACTATTCGTAATCAAATGTACACCTTGCTTAAGCAACTGGTTGATGAGATCCGGGCTTGTGGAAAGTACTTATTCTGGAGGGATGAAAATCGTCTGAAGGGGTACGTGAGTAAATTTAACCAACAAATCTATAACCAACAGAAAGCTAAAGATAAAGATTCGACAATTATGATTTAGTAGTCAATTGAATTAATCAGAAAAGAGTTGGTGCATGCATTGGCTCTTTTTTGTTTCGTGATATAAAAATTTAGATTAACCCAAAATTGTCATTAGACTTCGTCAAAATTCCAATTCGATAAAGAATATCTAGACATTACAGCAGAGCTGCAATGTAAGATTTTCTATATCGGGATTTCCTCAATACGGCTTTCGCCTGCTGCCATTGAGGAATTTGTAAAATTCCCAATAACAGATTTCGTATTAACATAAGTGCCAGCTTTTTCAGAATGACTTAAATCCTTTAAGAAAGGCACCAAACCCCTAAGAATGACGCCAGACCTCTTTGGATTCAGTTAAAACCTTTAAGAATGACCTAAACCCTTTCCAGAATGGCATCAAACCTCTTAAATTTCACCTTAACATTTTCAGAATAAGGTCAACCCTTTCCAGAGTGAGATTAAAACTCTTTAGGTTGGTTTAAAGGCTTTAAGAATGGATAAATGAATAAAGCCCCGATGGTTATCGGGGAAGGATTAGGGATTGGTTGAAAGTTTAAGAGTTGAAAAATTTAAGGCGTGAACAGATAGGAGAGAAGCTGTAAAGAGATCTTACTGGAATAATAATGGAAACTTTTAATCTGCTAATTGAAAAATCAGCATAGTTAAATCTGGGGATGATTAAAGATTAAAGATTAAAGATGAAGGTTGAAAATTGGAAGAGTTGAAAGTTAATAGTTGAAAAGTTGAATGTTATAATTCTGATAGTTCTGATTCCATACTTTGGCAAATAGCCTCAAAGCTCCAATTTGCAATGTGGTTTTGACAGGTGTCAGGTTGTATGTTGGATTGAAGCAATTCATTTAGACAAGCGAGAAGCTCATTTTTAGTATTGGATTTAAATATTCGTCCAACACCAGATGTAACAATGTCAACTGCACAACCTACCTTATCACTCACCAGAACAGGCCTACCTGAGGCCAGGGCTTCATTAACTGCTAATCCCCAGGTTTCCTCCGGACCTTTTGAAGGAAGGCAAAAAATATTTCCTAACCGGTATGCAACAGGCATCTGACTTTGGTTTACAAAAGGAATAAAGAAGATGTTGGGATCACCTTGTGAAAGGTGTTTCAGTTTTTTTTCAAGAGGACCGGATCCGATGAAAATGAGTTTAATTGGTTGAATTGCTGATCTCGATAACGATTGGGAGTTTAATTGTTGAATAGCATTGAGTAGGAGTAAAGGATTTTTCTTTGATTCAAGTTTTCCTGCAAATAAAACGACTTTATCCTCTGGCTTAATCCCCAGATCTTTTCGCCACTGCTTAGCCTTATTTTCGTATTCATTTTTATCAATACCCGTAAAACGATGGTTGTCGATGGCATGAGGTGCGAGTACTAACTGATGGTCTTTGAGTCCGTGGACTTGGAAATATTTTTTACTGTTGGTGCCAACATAAAAGGCTTTGTCGATATGCCGATAAACATATTTAAGTGTGAATTGACGAATTTTAAATTTTAAGAGTTGTTTTGTTGTGTTGATCCCGATAACAATCGGGAGTTGATGAGTTGAAGAGTTGAATAGTTGAGAAATGGTTTGGATATCATGGTCTAATAAGGTGCTATCACCCCTGAACCAGATAGGTACTTTACCTTTGAAATGACGCATCACCTGAAAATGACTTTTCAATTTCCATCCAAATATAAGGATAGCATCAGGGGTATAGTCTTTTACATTCTTAATTAAAGTAGGGTTGTCTATGCCACTCCACCTTTTTGATGAGGGATGTTGACTAATGTTATCTACCAATTCATAGTTATATCCATCTAATAAGGGAATATCCCATTGTACTTTTTGTTTAAAATCGGGGTCATTGAATCCCTCAATGGCCTGTGGCCAGGTGTAAAACACCGTTAAATGACAGTTTTCCCGTTTATGGAGCATGGCAAACCAGGGGGCATTGTACTGGATAGGGTGGGTGGAGATAATGGCCAGACGCTTTTTTTTAGTCATTAGTTGTGAGTAGAAGGTTGTTAGTGACTTGTGATAAGTATTGATTATCTGCTGAATTTTTCTGGATGTGATAGTATAGCTAATAGTATTTTGCGAACTTCATTATATGATTCAATATACTTCTGATATTTTGCTTCTGTTACATAATTGCATTTCCAGGCATATTCTAACCATACTTCAGTTTCATATTCTTCACCCAAAGAATCAGAAATTTTATTGACAAACGATTTTGGGTAAATCTTTTTAGCCCAGGCTTCAGCTATGTTCGAGCATATCGAACGTGATGATCGTCTCATTTGATCCGTCAGAGCTTATTTTTCTTCTTTGGGAAATTCTTTTGAATCTTCAAAAATATCCATAGATAGCTGGAATGCTTTCTGATAGACAATTAACTCCTTAAAGCTTTTTATATTACTCATAACTCACTACTGAAAACTGTTAACTCTAAATTACAGCTTCTAATGCTTCCACTAACTTCCGGGCACTTTCTTTTGCTGAATATTGATCTAAAGCAGATAAATCAGGATTCCAGTCCTGGTCTGAAAGTCTTTTTGAGAGTACTGCTTTAAATTCCATAACCAAATCATTTTCTGTCATCTTCGGTTTGTATCTGACAGTATATTGATCTGCCTTACAATCTTCCATTACTTTCACAGCACTACTTTTGTGATGGAAAATACTTAATACAGGTCTTTCACTTAATAGTGACTGATAGGTTTTACTGGCTGTATAATGTTCTTCGGTGCTGCCAATAATCATCACTGTATCAGCTACTGAAAGAAAATTAAGTACCTTAAGGAATGGATAGCGTTCCCGATTTTCGAATACGATATCACTGATCTCATGATCCTCTGCATAGGCCGTTATGCGCTTTGCAGGGTATTGACCGGTACCTATAAACCAAAGTTGAATATCCTTATCCCATTTCCCTTCTTTGCGTAACTCTGATATGCTTTTAAAAAAGGAATCCAGTAGAATATGACTGTTGGGTAGGAAGGCACCGGCGTAGAGCCAGATTTTAGGTTTTAGGTGATAGGATTTAGGATTTAGGAGAGTACTTTCCCAAGGATAGGTCAAGTTCTCTAATTTTATTTTATGATCGTTGGGATCGAAGCCGTAGGGCATGCCTACGTGGGTTATAGGTTTTAGAGTGTTAGGGTTTAGGATTTTATTAGTCAAATGAGAGAAGTCAGTAGTTAGTAGCTTATTAGCTATTGAGGGGAAATTACGTTGGATAGCGGGAGCAAAGTAGGGAGTACTGACACCACTAATTACGCTAACTTTTTTTATGGCGATGGGCTCTAATACTCGAGCAATCCATTGACTAAGTTTTGCCCGCAAGTTATTCTGGTTACTGATATCCCGTACCCATGGATCGATATAATCAATGCCATATGATATCTTTGTTTTTTCGTAAAGAAGTCTACCCAAGAGGGCGTTATAAAAACTGGGGATGGGTAACCAAATAAAATCAATCTGTTCTTTACTAATAATGTTTTTCGCTTCTTTATACAACTGATAAAAGGCTCTTAAACCAATGTCACCTATTAAGCGTGGCTTACTTACTTTAAAGGCTTTAACTCGTGTAACGCTAAAATCATCCGAAAAAGTCTTTTCGAAATCAGGATCAGGTGTTTCTTCAAAATAACCAGCATCAACTGTTAATACACGAGGTAGCCAGTCCAGTTCTTTCAGATAATTTCCAATTAACCGGGGACGTTGCACGCCTGCTAGGTTTGCCGGATGCCAGTGTGGATATATGATAAGGATTGTGTTCATGAATGATAGGTTCTAGGATTTTGGGAATAGGTTTTAGGAAATAGGTATTAGGGAATAGGAATTAGGATTTAGGTTGGTGAAGTTACAGGATCTTATATCTCTAATTTGTTTCTTTTGGAGGTAATTAAAGCATTGATCATTTTTAATATTTCGAAAGCATCTGTTTCAAAATTTTTTAATTGCTCAGATGAAATAAATTTACGTTTTTCAAAAATAACAAGTAATGTTACTGATTCATATAATGATCCACGAGCAATATGTAAAAAGTGAATGAACTCTTTTAAGGAATGTCTGCCCTTTCCTTCTGCAATATTTTGAGGAATGGATGTAGAACAAGCCTCCATTTGTTCAATTAGCCTATAATGTCCTTTTACCTGATCACAAATATTTAATATTTCGTTGGCATACTCAATTGCTTTTTGCCAAACGATTAGATCTTTGAATTCAAAATTATTCATTGTTATAGGATATAGGGGTTAGGTTATAGGTTTTAGTTCTTAGGGGGAGGTATAGTAAGTAATTTGTGAAATATGATGTTGTTTTTAGGAATAGAATATAGGTGTACAGTTATCGACATGCAATAATCTTTAAGTCTAAAATTCTAACCCCTAAAACCTAAGACCTATGAGCGAAGCGATCTAGATTCTAATCCCCCACTGCCGTTTAATAAACCACAATAAACCAAATACTAATACACTGGCTTTGATCAGGTGATTCAATACAACAGCAAATTCGGTTTCGGCTTTAACCACCTGGAGAAATAAAATAGGACTCCAGATCAGTAGAGTCGGATAAAAGGAGCTCCAATCCTCCAGTTTTTTCCAGAACCAAGAGATAAATACACCCCAAAAAAACATAAAGAAGATACCTCCCCAATAGCCATAATTGGCATAGCCTTCTCCTACAATACTAATACCCATGGACGTATTATCATCAATCTCAAGGCCCGTAAATAGACGAAAATGTTCCCGGCCGCCAGCTTTTTTCTTATTGGGAGCCAGAAAGCGGGGTAATAAACTGGATTCAATACCTTCCCATATAGTGGCACCGCCGGCAAAGGATTCTTTCTCGTTGGTATTTTTCATTACTGCGGAGATAATCCAGCCCTGGTTAAGACGAACATTCATATCTTCTTCTGTGGATGGTGTCAGTATGCTGCCATCACTCCACTGACTGGTAGCCAATCCAAGAAATAAAGCTACTTTATTACCGCTATAGCCCTGCTTCCATACCATTTCGCGGTATTGCGCTTTTACGGATTGAATGGTCACTGCAAAAAAGATCCCTAAGACAGCTACTCCCAGTTTGTTGATAAAAGTAAGCTTAAGCTCCCTGGCCACAAAAGTAAATGATAACATGGCCCAAAGAAGTAAATCGTGAAACATACCGGCAGCTATGGAAACCACTGCCGTAAAGGCCATGGTAGCCCAAAAGATGGGCCAGCGATTGGGCTTGCCTGAAAATAGAAGGTAAATAACACCGATGTATTTAATATTGGCTAAGAGGAAAAAGACAAAACTTAAGGATGCTGGTAGAAATCCTGAAAAATAAGGTATTAATAATCCGATAACTATAAAGTAATAGGGTAACTTTGGATAATCACCTAGTAATATGCTGACTCTATTTCCTATATCTTCGAGGCTGGAGTGATCTTTAAACATTAAGGTACCTATGCGAAAGACGATAATTGCCGGTACCACAAAGGACATATATACCATTTCCTCAACATACATATGATATTTATAGTGATAGGCCTCATTATAATAGTCAATGGCCGGGCCAACAATCCATTGCAGGGCAGCCATGGCGGTCATTAAATCCACTATGGGGATGCGTTGGCCCATGCGGTCAATTACTTTTAAGGTATAGAAAAGTGCCAACCCAAGTCCAATGGCTGTCCATAAATAAGCCCCGTTAACCAAGAGTATTAATGCTAAAAAGGCTGAAAGTATTATGTTGGTTTTAATGGTCATTAATAATGATTAGGCGAATAATTTGTCAACAAATTAAAAGTAGGTCGATTTTCGTTTTTATACCGCAAAGTAAACAAAGTATTTATAGCAAAGGTCAGAGAGTGGAGTAATAATTAATTTTGATTTTCAATAGATGTAGGTGTTGCCATCCAAATGGTTATTAATTTTTCTCTTTCTTGCTCCCATGCCAGTTCTTTACCTCTCTTAAATCTTTCCTGATGTTGCCTTCTAATTGATTCAGTTTTACTCATTAAATTAAAGAGGCTGTCTTTTAGTTTAACGACTGTTTGACCTGAAATACATCCTCTGTTCGTATCTGTGTCCATAAATTGCTTTTGAGCCGGAGTATCAGTTGCCAATATATATAATCCGGCTTGAGCATAGGCAATTATTTTATTGGAGATGGCCAGATTGTTGTTTAAGTCTTTACCTGGTTCTAAAGCAAGGCTAATGTCGTGGTTGGCGAGTTCGGCGTGGAGGTCGGGTTGAGACATTGGATTTTCGATGTGAAGATTTATGATTTGCGATTTATCCTCTTTCGCTGAAGCTATGGAGGACAAGAAGGGTTGGATGATTTGTTGCTTAAAGGATGGATCGAGGTCTCCTATTAATGTCAGGTTGATAGGTTGATATGTCAATAGGTCACTAGATTTAATTAATAGAGTAAGAGCTTCTAATAGTTGTTCGAGACCACGGCCGAAGGATATCTTTTGGCTAAACCAGACCAAACGCAGAGCATTTGAGGTTTTAGGAACTAGGTCATAGGTTTTAGGCATTATGAATTCCGAAGAAGGAAAACTGTTGAGAATTACCTTATGATTTGGATGACCTCCAATCAGTTTTAATGTATATTCACTAATTAAAGGACTAGCCAATGTGAGTGCATGGGCATCAGGTAAAAGCTTTTTCATTAAAAACTCACGGCGCTTCTTTTCGTTTTTGGCATCGAAGCGGATAAACTCACCAGGGTGGTAATCTTCCACATCAAATACAAAGGGGATATTCCATTTTTGACTACATTTCCAGGCCGGATATAAAGTGCCCAGATTATGAGCACATATTAAATTTGGTTTTTCATTCAGTTTTAATGCAGTATGTAATAACTGAAAAGCCCGGCGACTAGTTGCCAGAGCATTTATTTTCATACTCCTTTTAAAGATAGGATAAAGCTTTTGTGCAAACTTTTCCAACAATCCCCACTTCAGCCATTTTATTCTATCTGTCGGTGTAGCGTCAATATTTATAACCTGGACTCTTTTTAACTCATCACTTTTAACTAATAACTCATCACTTCTGCAGTCACTCCAATTCCCCAGTTTAAATTGAAGGAGTGTGCATTGGTGTCCTAACTCTAAGGCATAGCAAAGCTCCTTATACAAACGTGGATTGGTGGCCAGGTTATTTGTTGTGAGGAAAAGGATGTGCATTATAAGGTCGTTAGCTTGTTAGGTGAATAGATCAGTAGGTTATAGGAGATAGGATTTGGGTTTTTCGGGTTGTTCTTTTACATTATTTTAAAATGTACAAATACTCTTGTTCAATGATTATTGCCACAGCATCCATTGAGTGTGGTGTTTTAATGTTATTTGAAAACTGATTAATCAATTCTGGTTGGTTAATTAATTTTTGTATTCTTGAACAAAGTTGTTCGGTATCACCATTCTTAAATAATAAACCATCTATACCATCATTAATCATGCTTTTTATGGCAATGTAATCAGAACCAATTACCGGAATTTTTCGGGTGGCGGCTTCCAGTATCACCAAGGGGGCCACTTCGTTGGATACTGAAGGCAGAATAAGTACGTCAACTTGATTCAAATAGTATACAACCTCCTGTTGCGAAAGGGCTTCATTCCACGTTATGTTTGCTTTTTCAGATGCCCATTTTTTGTGTTCATCAAAGTACTCCGTTTCGCCGCCTGAAGGATTGGTCAGTACATGTAAATGAGCTTTACTTTTATCTATTTGTTCCCAGGCTTCCTTTAATAAATGAAAACCTTTTGAAGGGTGCATACGGCCGATGAAGGCGAAATGTATTTTATCTGTTGATCCCGATAGCCATCGGGAGTTGAGTTGTTGAATTGTCGAACTGTTAAAGAAAACAGGACTGATGCCCTGGGGTATTAATTTCGCTTTGGTGATGCCATTGATTTCGAATGCCTCCTGAATCCAGGGTGCTATTGAAAATACGATATCTGCATATTTTTTGACACGGTCTAACTCTGCTTTGCGGTGATCAACCTGAAATACGGCTGGAGCGATTTTTTTGTGTTGAGTTGTTAATTTGTGTAACTGTTGAAATGAAATACTTAGTAAATTAGAAATGGTTTTATTGTTTCCCCTGCTTTGAAACAGACAGCTTAGGCAGCGTTTTACATCAACGCGACAGTCACAATTTTCTTTCCCATATAATCTGACATCACCTTTTATACAAAAGAAACTCCCTAAATGAGGAGTAAAAGCTGTTTTAATTCCTAATTCTTTTACTGCTCTTAAATGATAACCATTAATGGCACGGCCAAAGGAGTGAAAGTGGACCAAATCAGGCTGGATTTCTTTTACTCTTTTCAAAAAGCCTTCAATGCCTCTTGGTGGTATCAAGCCATTTAATTCTTTCGGATCAGGTTTTAGTGGTATTGGAAAGGTATATACCGGAATGTTCTCGTATTCGTAATCTTCTTTAGATTCAGTAGTGGCAATTAATACTCCAACCTTCCAACCTTTAGTTTTAAAATAATGGCAAAGGTTAAGCACATACACTTCAGTTCCGGCACGATGTGAGGGGAAAAAGGATTCGAGGGTGAAGAGTAGTTTTCGAGATACAGACATCTATTAATATAATTGAATACGCAATCTTGTTGGCAAAATGCAGATTAAAAGTGATTTAGCCGGAATGCTTAAGTCATTGATTTTTTTAAGCGCCATTACAAAATTAAACCTGATTAGTAAAGACATTGCCCGACGTGCTTGTATATTTTTTAAGTTAAAATAGGCTACTTTCCTGTCTTTTTCAGTCAATGGACAATCTGATCCAGAAAGATGGATTTTATTTATTTTATCATTAAATGATTCATATTCGTGCTGTCGTAAATTAATTTCCTGTCCTTCATGAGGACGCCACCAGAACAGATCTCTTTGAAAAATAGCAACCGGCCCTAATTTTGCGCATTTTAAATTAAAGTCCATATCGGTTGCAACACTGTATTGCGCATCAAACCCTTTTAATTCAAAAAAACTGGATGCGCGGTATATTGCACCCGTAGGACCCGAATATAGAAGACCTTTTCTCAAAAAATGCTGGTAATACGCTTCTCCCGAACTAAAACTATAGGGAAACTGTTGTTGTTCATCTTCTTGAAAGTTGGACATGCCAATGGCCGCTTCGGGGAACTTTTCCATGGCAGCAACCATTAGGTTTAATCCATGAGGATATATTAAATCGTCAGAATCCAGATACTTTAAGTACTTGCCTTTGGCGTATGAAGCTGCTTTATTTCGATTGGGATAATCTCCTAAATTGTGCTCATTTATGAATACTTTAATACGGGCATCTGCTTGCTCATATCTGCGGGCAATTTCAACAGATGAGTCAGTACTCCGATCATCAACGATAATTAACTCCCAGTTTTGGTATGATGAAGCAAGTACACTTTCAATGGCTTCAGCAATGAATTTTTCTCGGTTGTAAACGGTCATTAAGACACTTACTAAAGGAGTATCCATGTTATATAAATAGTTGTTTTATGATTTCGTCTTTTGAGTGGTTTCTTTTTGCAGTTATATACTGCTTATGTGCCTGATTGTAAATCAACCAACGGTATATCTGAGTAAACATCCATTTGGGGTTAATGCGCCATTTATAGGCTTTGTACAATAGCATGATAAAAGATTTCAATAGAGGCACCCGCTTGCTCTTTAATTCTAAAAGGATATCATCTTGTGCTATCTCAATGTATTTTCTGTGGAACTCACTGCTTTTATCAAAAGGATGATAATGAGCTACCTTGGCATGAGGATCATAGAGGATTTTAAAGCCTTCTTTTATTATTGAAATCGCCCAGCGAATATCCTCACCAAATTTAACAGGTTCGAAAGGGTAGGATGTCAAAATAGTTTTTCGGTACATACTGTTCACATTATCCCAACCACATATCTCTCTCTTCGTACTTGGTGAGAGCTCATTAAAATCATTAATGTTTTTAAATTGATATGCTCTGATTTCAGGCAAATTAATGGCACGTGTCCATTCAAAGGGATTAATACTTTGCAATTGAGGTATCCTTTGCATTCCACAAACCCCTGCTAATTTGTCATCAGAGAAATGAGAGTGCATTATTTCTAACCAATATTCATCTGGTGCAATGGCATCCTGCACAGTCATCATTATGTAATCACCTTTAGCCAATGAAATCCCATAATTACGTGTGGTACCATGGTTAAAAGCTTCAGGCGGAATTTGATATAATCGAACCGGATACTGACTGATAATATCCAATGTGCCATCTGTACTTCCACTATCAATGATGATTACTTCGGTTTGGTCAATTAACGTTTGACTGAAGATGGCATGAAGACAAGCATTAATAGTTGCAATACCGTTTTTAACGGGAATGATGATTGATATTTCAGGCTTTTGAATCGATGAATGGGGCATGATTCTAGTCAAAATTTGTTTTAAGTTTTAAAAATGGAGTTTCGATAAACCGAAAGGAAACATGTGCTAATACAATTGTCATTATTGTAAATACAACAAAACTCCAAAGGTCATCTTTAAAATTTAGTTCAAATCCGGTTGTCTTTTGAACCAATACTTTAGTTAATGCCGGCAGTGGCAAATGAAATAGATAAATTCCATAACTGATTTTTCCAATATGCATGAGTGCCCTGTGATGTGTTACTTTATTAATACCCCATTGCCAACCATAAGTTGCAGTTAAAACAAAACTGACAGTGGTGAGCGCTAAAAATAGTTCTAAAATAAATGGAGCTGTATATCCCAGGTAATGACTTTGAGTTAGTACTAATATCATGATGGGTAAAAGGATAGCTGTAATTAGAGTTCTGTTTTTGACGATTGCTTTAAATAATTGTGAATCTTGTTTGTGCACATGATAGAAAGCAAATAAGGCCCCAATACCCAGGGTGTGAAAGTTGGCAAAGGTCAAATTTCTAAACATTGGAGTAGTGCTGTAAATAGTATTTAAACCCAATGACAGGACAATAATGCCACTAAAGAAAAAAGGCAGTACTTTTTTGGGTAGAAACAGAATTAAAAATGGCCAAATCAGGTAGAATTGTTCTTCCACACCCAGAGACCACAGGTGACTAAAGAGGCTATTAAAGTTGCCAATCTTGAAAAAATATAGGTTTTGAAAATAGGTGAAAAAGTAGAAATTGTAATCATCGTTCCACATGTGGAGATTCCCCAAGTGTTTTGCCAGATAGAAAAACATAATAAAAAGATAGTAAATGGGGAATAGCCTCAAGGCACGGCGTATGTAGAAGTTTTTTAAAAGTCTTCCATTTTTTTCCTTTTTGTTTAGCTTAGCTTTCAATAAAATGGATGTAATCAAAAAACCTGAAATGGTAAAAAACAAATCTACACCATACCACATGTAAGGGACGTAATAAATACTATTTTTCGGGATAAAATGAGCCATTAAAACCATAAGTACCGCCAAAGCTCTGAGGCTTTCCAGTTCCGGATAAAAAGTTCTTTTGGGCTTGAATATTGGTTTATTATTTGTTGAGTGTTTCATGTATTGAAAATGTTTCACCGGGTTGAATAACGTATTCTTTATCGGCAAATGAAAACCAAACAGACTGTGTATTCTCAACCGGATTGGCTATTTCGTATTTAGTGATAATTAGTTTTTGAATAGACTGAAAGTAGCTTGTTGCTTCTGTTGAAGTACAACTCCAAATATTATTTTGTGACTTAATAGCTGAACAAAAAACTTCAAAATCATCTATTTTCAGTCCGGAGGGATTTGAAAAGTCGGTTGCATGGCCCCAAGTGTATTGCATTTTTGACCAGGAATAAGGGATGTTCAATTGTTGACCTAGAATTGATTTGAGATTTCTAACCCATGGTAAATCTGTATTTAGAAAGTCTTCCCGATTCTTTATAGCTTCCGATAAGGCACAGGTTGGATGCCATTGTAAAAAATCAACAGGGGGTTTAAATAAGTTGGTATTGCTAATAGAACGAGCATTGGTATATCCCGCTTGTTTAGCCATTTCAATGGTTTTTGAATTATAATCGCCAAAGGGGTAGGCCAAACTGTAAACTGCTTTATTTAGATATTTTTCCAGAGTGTCTTTGCTACTATTTAATTCATACCAAAGCAAAGAATCATTCATTTCATTCAACCTAAGATGTGATACGCCATGACTACCCACTTCGTGACCGTCATATAATTGAGCTATTAATTTTAAGGGTATATGTTTTTGCGATGATTGGATTAACGGAGCGGTATGTAAGAAGAATGTACCCTTTAAGTGATAATGATTCAGCGTGCTGACAATTTGGGTATCCAGAATGTTGCCATCGTCAAAACTGAGGATCAGAGCTTTTGATTTAGCTTCCGGGTATAAAAAATGTACATCCTTGGTGGTGGTAAGCCGATGGTTGTATTTGTAACCTCCAAATGTAATGAGACAGCCCATTATTAGCAATAGTACAAAGAAAAGGAAGAGGATTTTCTTCAATTCTAAATCAGTTTAAAAAGAAACCCTTTGGCTAAGGGGATTCTGGTTAATAGCGAGTGCATGGCAAACACCGTATACACTTTTATTAGTTTTATTTTTCCTGGGTTTATCAACTTTTTAGTTTCGACCCAGGCTAAAAAATCTTGATGTTCTGTATGGTAAGTTTTAATTCGCGCTAATAAAAAGTTCTTATATAAATTTAAAATACCTTTACTAATGGCTTGCCTGTGATGTTTCAAATTAAGCGTTGGCAATAAATCGAAGTAAAACCGCATGCGCCCTATAATGGAGTTATGCCTAAAGACTTGTTCTTGTTCCGGTGTTTTTGGCAGTAAGCGATAAAAGAAGTCGGGTGCTCCCTCTACTACTTCAAAATCCAAACCCTGCAGAATGGCACGGATATGTAATTCCGGGTCTTCCATTATGGTGTAATCCTCTCGAAATCTACCTGTATTTATAAAACTTTCTTTTCTCCACATGGGGCCACTGATACACCAGGGTGGGGAGTCCATTAAAAAAGACTCAAGATATTCATTGGGTTTGTCATAATATTTACCGAAAATTTTGTAATTATTTATGTTTTTTTCGAAGGTAGCTTGAGTGAAAACAGCAAAATCAAGTAGGGGATGCTGTTGGATAAAATCCACCCTTTTTTCGATACACGTGGATGTAATAATATCATCGGAGTCCAGAAATAACAAATAGTCACCTTTGGCCATTTGTACACCCAGGTTTCTGCATCTCGACGGCCCTTTGGGTAAACTTTTTCGATAGTAAAGTTGAATGCGGGAATCGGTTTGGCTTAACTCTTTAATGTAGGTATCACTGCCATCAGTTGAACCATCATCCACAACTATCCATTCCCAGTCAATATAAGTTTGAGCTTTGATGGCAGCCCAAGTTTCGGGTACTAAATCGAGGCGGTTAAAAAGGGGCGTAATGATGCTAACTAAACTTTTCATTTTAGATATGCGGTTGATTCTAAACTGATATTTCTAGCTCTTTTGATTTTTTTAATTTTTATAAGTGTATTCCAAAAAGCCTTTTGGCGCGTATTAAATTTCTTAAACTTCCGGAAAAGAAGAAGAGTACTTAGTTCATCCATACTTTTCTTTAGAAATAGTAACCAGGCACTTCGGTAACGTTGATTAATATTTGCCAATGGAATAAGATTAAATATGACGTTACGAACCGGATGGTGTTCAATCTTCTCCCATGAAAATATCGAATCGTGAATGATTCGTGCCTCAGGTACGATACCAACTTTAAATCCCCAGTAATGTAATCGGTTAATGTAATCCTCATCTTCACCGTAATGTGGAAACAATGGATTAAAACCACCTACTTTAGCCAAACATTCTAAGGATATTAACCAGGCAGCTGCATTTACAAATTTTGTAGTGTAAACTTGCTTTAATTTGTTAATGGTTAAATCAGATAATAGTCCATTTGTATTTTCAGGACCGGCATATTCAGCAAATTTAGTTTCTAATCCATCTTCCATTCTATTAAGGTGTACTGGACTTAAAACACCATATTCAGAATTACTCTTATGCGCATTCACCAAAACCTTTAGTGTATCTGCTTTAATCCAGGCATCCTGATTCAATAAAAACACATAATCTGCAGCCGCTTCCAAAGCTTTCTGCATCCCAATGTTATTGCCTTTACCAAATCCCAGATTCTGTTCCGACCGGATTAAATCCACTTGTGGGAAATGTTGCTCTATATAATCGGGTGTACCATCAGTCGAAAGGTTGTCAATAACCAGTATGTGAGTTGGAAGCACCGACTTTAGCAGACTGCTTATGCAGCGCTCAATCCATTGCATGCCATTATAAGTAACAATGATTGTGTATAGTTTGGGATATCCATATTGCACGTTTTTCATTTTAACTATTCGCCATTAGGTTTTTGATATTAATGGACAACTCAGCTTTCATTTTACTATAGGCAAATTGCATAGCTGTATTTAATGCCTGCTTTCTCATTTCACTAAGCTGAATTTTATACTGTTCTGGATGCTCCAGAACATCGTATACTTTTTCTACTAATTTATAAGGTTCATTATTCCCAAATACAAAAGCATTTTTTTCATTCTCTAAGAAGTCTCTGGGGCCAAATCCCTCATAGCAAAAAACTATACAGCCCCTTGCCATAGCCTCCACAACCGATGTATTTAGTGCCTCAAATGTATTTAAGGAGATAAAAAAAGTGGCTTTATCAAAGGTAATGGCCACTTCTTGATGGGTTAAGCCCTGCAATAGTTTGATCCGCCAATCAAAGCCTAGTGCTTTTTTTAGTTTGTTATTGCCTATTTTTCGCCTAAGTAATCCGTTGACAATTGAAAAGTCAATCTGATCAAATTTAGGGTACATCACAATGCTTTTTTCACGTTTATCAGCGATCGGCGAACTGAAGAAATAGTCAGCCAACATGGGAGGAACTATAAATACCGGAAGTTTAATGAATTTCTCAACGATTGGGATCATGTGTGGTAAGATGACCATGACAGAGGAAAAACCTAGGTGTTTATGACTTTTATTAATGGGCATCTTTTCAAAAATCCATCCGGCAGCCTGTATAAACAATATTTTTCTTGCTTTATATTGCTGTATAAAATCTTCATGAGCTAAAACTTCTGGCACGACTAATACATCATCGGCAGTTATCGCCTTTGGCGGATGGTTATCGATATATTTTATCGGAACAGGAACTTCCAGCCAAGGTAATTGAAAACCCTTTTTTTGATGTAGAATATATGCTTCGTACCCTAAATCATTGAGTGCTTTAACATGGTAATAAATAACGCCAATACCCCAGCTTGGTTTAGAGTTATCGGGTACTAAATAGTATATTGCCATTACTTTTTATAGCGTATTACGCATTTTACAACGAAAATTAAACCAACCTTTAAAGAATAATATTTATACATATTGTATCTTGGAGATAGGTATAGTCTCAGCATGCTAGGATAGTAAGAAGTTGCACGAAGGTATTTATGTGTAAAAAACTCCATTTTTATTCTCTTAAGAATAAAAATTATTTCTTTCTCGAAAATAGCTAAATCATATTTGTTAACCTGCCTATTTCTTCTTATCAATTTATATGCCCAATTCTGAATACTATCAATGCAAGCTATATCTATTATTTTTTTTTCATGAATAAAATTTAGGTGAGTATTAATTTCATTATCAGAAATTGAAGGCATGAGTTCTTTTACCTGTTCAATACAAATAAATTCTACAACCTGTTTTTGTTCTTTATTTTTGGATGCCGATATTTGGTTGTTGTGAATACGATATTTTAAAAGAATATCCGAAATGTTAGCTAGCTTAATATGCTTAACTGCATCAACCCACAATTTGTAATCCTGTGCATACTTAATATTCTCGTCATAAAATATCTTTTTATCTATAAAAAGTTCTTTGCGTATAATGACACTAGGATGAGCTAAAGGATTTATACCCTGAAATAGTTTTATATTGATAGTTTCGTGATCTAAAGGGAAATGACTTCTTTTCTTTTTGCCTATAACTTCGAAGTTGGTACCACAAATTCCTATATCAGAATTACTCTCCATATATAATACCTGTTCAGATAAACGATCTGGCTGACAAATGTCATCTGCATCCATACGGGCAATATATTTCCCCTGAGCCATGCTTATGGCTTTATTTAATGATTTTGTAAGTCCTAAATTCTCAGGATTTATAATGTAATTTATCCTTTCGTCAGTATAGGTTTTAATAATATCATGGGTCCTATCGCTTGATGCATCATTGATGATGATATATTCGAAATTTGAAAAAGTTTGATTTAAGACACTATCTATTGCTTCTTTAAGATATGTAGCTCCATTATGGACTGACATAATAACAGAAACCATTATTTTATTTACTTCTGTATCCAAGCTCTGGGAATTATGTGTTTTGTTTGTGTATCGTTTTTCTTATTGTCGGCGAACCACTTTTTAGGCGCAATTACTGTCTTATTTTCATTCTGATTTAACCAGGCAGCCCACCAACTGTAACTACTGTTGGCAATAATATTATGCTTGCATAAACTCATTAATTGCATGTCAATATGTGCCTCGTTAGACCTCGAAGTATCAACAATGGTTTGTTTATGATTGCTGTCGAAATTAAGCTTAACCCATTCTATATCATCAGAAAATATAAAAAAATGGGACTCCGGATAAAGGTCTTGAATAGTATTTATACTGGATTTGTAATATGACATTGGTAGCAGTCCATGAATTGAATTAATGTAACTGCTACTAGCATAATCACCTCTTCTTATATGGATTGAGACCGAATTGCATTGGCTTATTTCAAATTGAATTCTTGTGTATTCAACAGGGAGGCTGGGGAATTGAAAAAGTTCAAATATCTCTGTCTTATATTCTGAAAAATAAAATTCACTTTGCCAATAACCATTTAAGTATATGTATTTGCTTTTAATTAGTAATTTTTGATGTGGACTGTTGTCATCAACTAAAATTCTAACATTACGAATATATTTATTGAAATACTTTTTTAGTCGTTTGATAATTTGAGGCTTTTTATTGTAAAAAACCTCAATATCGCGATTGTTGGCTATTTGTAAAGTTTCGCCTACAAATATTGATAATTCATACTCTCTTGCGGTAAAAGAATTTGTCGATGCGTTATTTTCTTCAAGAGCATGCGTGTCTAATTTTAGCTTAGTCTTGTTTTTTATAGATAAGACTTTGCCAAATGCGAGCTGAAACATTTGATTACCTAAGCCTCCAATTAAGCGGGTGACAATCATTTAAAGTGCTTTATAATGTTCCAGCGGATGAACCTGAATAATTCTTTTGGTGATTTCTTATGTATGTGTTTTGATTTCTTTAATAGAGAGATTGTGTTTCTTATATTAATTTTTCTCTTTGTTTGCTTGTCTGATTTTATTATGATTTTATGTTCATGGTATTTTGGTAAAGCAGTGTAATGGTGTATCCTGTCAAGAAATTTGGTTTTGTCTTCTGCATTTTTCAGAATGTATTCAATATGCTTAATTTTATCAGGCCTTTCAGCATACCATTCATGATATTCAATATAGCGAAGTATCAATTCGTCAATTTTGTTGGGCACATAAACAAATAATGAATTATTTATCATTTTCTTTTCTCGTTTCTCGATAATGACGTCAAAAAGAGATTTTTTGATGTTAAGATTTTTGTAACCAGGAAACTGTTGATATAAATCAAATCTTATTTCAATTTTATTTTTATTTAAAATATCAAAATGAGTATGTGTTTCACTTCTTTTTGTAATTTGTGCAGTGAATCCTTTGTCGATATATTGATTGGTGACTATTAGAAGATTCTTTATGATATGGGATATGTCAAAACAAAAAATATCTATATCATCTCCAATTGAATATTCAGGAAATTTATCATCTATTTTAATTATGCAGTAACAATCATACTCAATTGTTTTAAAGAAATCTATTAGGTTAATCATATTAATCGATAATTGCAATAAGTATATTTTTTTGTTCGCGATACTTTAGAATTGCAGCTCTATGCAATCCATCAATAATTACTAATTTTTCGTGTATTATTTTTGCAATGATATAGTTATTGTGAAATGGTGGAAATAAATAATTTAATTGCTTACTTAATTCAATATATTTATGAATACTATAGTCTGCTTTGAGTGGACCTCCAATGTATTTTTTAATGTAGTTTGAGTAAACAGACATGTCAGACAAGCCTGCATATTGAGGAGAATCGTTAATCTGAACTGTTTTTAATTGAGGTTTGTCTTTACTTCCTTCCAGAATGTTACAATACAAATTGTTTATGTCTACTTTCTTTATTTGTACCTTATCTGATGCTGGAATAAAATATGGTGAGTCTAAAAAATTATTGTGTCTTTTAAAAAAATCTACACCATCATTAATGCCAAGATATTTTAGTATATAGTCGGTCTGAAGCTCATTATCCGACGCATGGATGACGTGGTCTTCGGTTCTTATATTATTAATCCTGGGATTAAATTTGTCTCTTAGTTGGTCTTTAAATTTTTTTAGTGTTAGCGATTCAATATGTCTAAAATCTTCTACGCCCCAATAATCGATGCAAGGATTGTTGTTTTTAATAAATACAAAAATTACACTATTGGGAGTCGTTTTTAAGTATTTTGTTTTTTGTTTTAAATGTTCAAAAGGAGCGTAATCATAAGAGTAAATTTTTTTAACAAGATATTCAATAGACCTTGGTATGTGATCTTGTATGCGCACTATGTCAAAATTTTCATTATCCCTAATAGCCGAAAGAATATCATCTCGATACTTGATTCCATGCCCCCAGATTAATATATAGTCATATCTGCTATTTTGATAGGTATCCATGAAGTGTTAATTCTTTATTTAATATCTTGCTTAACCTACTATTAGAATCTTTGAAAAGTTCCTGTATAAAGTTTAAATCTTTACTTGTTACATATTTTGATTTAGAATTTAATGCTAGGTTACTTCTGATCCATTTAATGATTTTTCTACGTTTTTTTGATCGAGAAAAATCTAAGTAGCGTCCGTTTCTTAAATGACACTCTTCGCTACTATCAATTACAAATATTGAATTAATGAAACGAACAAGCTCAGATTGTTTTTTACTCATTCCTTCATATACACTTGTGATTTCAAAGTTGCTTTTATTTATACCAATAAACCGGTTAATTAGTGTTAGTGTATTGTTTGCATCATTTTTTAGTTCTTCATGAAGATATACATGAACATTGTCTTTCTTGAACAAGTAGTAATACAATTCAATGACTTTATCATAGTATAACTTAGGCAGTAAATGATACTTGAAATAATGTGAATGATATAAAAAGTAATTCCAATTAATTCTGCCTCCATGCACAATATATTCTTTGTACAGGGATTCAATATAACTGGTTTGCTCTCTAATACCAATTAATATTTTTGCATTGGGAAATACTTGTCTTATTCTATTTGCCATTACAACTAACTCTCTTCCCCACCAATCAATGCCACTATGAATACTTTCCAAACTAATTAATGTTGGCTTGCCGGGTTGATCAATATTTGCAATTATTCGATCGAACCTTTGAATAAAAACATTTTTATCAAATAAAAGATCATGACAATCTTTTAAGTCTTGAAAAAACTTCTTAATATCCATATTGACAAATGGCTGTCCAAGATAATTAATTTCTTTTGTTTTGGAGAAAATATTGTTTTGGAGAAAGGTAGTCCCGGTTTTGTGATAACCGATATGTATCACTAATTTTTTATCCATTTATTTAATTGATTTTACTTGCCATGAATGATCAATTGTAAGGAGGCTTTTATTGTTATGTATATGATAACCTGATTTATATACATCAAATGGTTGAACATCGATTGAACACACCTTGGTTGGTTCGATAAGAAATTGAATTTTAGGAAGTGCAATACCAAAATATAATAAATAGTTACCAGCACCTAAATTCAATGATTCAATGCTTAGGGATACTCGAGTTTTTCCTTTGCAGTCTCCCACGTAATGACCACTTATAGGCTCAGTGGATAGAAAAATGATGTTCTCATCGGAAAGGCTTTTTACTGCAATAATAAAGGCTGGATTTTTAACAAGATTAGCAAAGTAAATATCAAATTCAAAGTTTGCTTTTTTCCCCGTTAAGAGTTTTTTTCCATTATTAATTGTAATTTTTACAAGCTTAACTGTACCATCTTTAGATTGAATATTATCGTTAAGCGTATTTTCAGACAAATTATCGTAAATATATTCTTCGATAATATTGTTTGACTTTCCTTCTGATAGAATGCTTCCATTTTTTAAAATGATACTCTTGGGGCACAACTTATTAATACTTGCCATATTATGACTCACAAACAATACGGTGCGTCCATGGTTTTGTGAGACATCCTGCATCTTACCAATGGCCTTTTTCTGAAACTCGGCATCGCCTACGGCCAGTACTTCATCTACCACCAGTATTTCGGGCTCTAAAAAAGCTGCTACGGCAAAGCCTAGTCGTACATTCATACCACTGGAGTAACGCTTAACAGGGGTGTCTATGTAACGCTCACAGCCTGAGAAATCGATGATCTCATCCAGCTTGGAGCGTATCTCCGCCTTGGTCATGCCCAATATAGCACCGTTTAAGAAAATGTTCTCACGCCCCGTCAGTTCAGGGTGAAAACCGGTACCAACTTCCAATAAAGAGCCCAGTCGGCCATTTACCTTAATACTACCGGTAGTAGGAGCGGTAACGCGCGAGAGTATTTTCAGCAAAGTACTTTTACCCGCACCGTTTTTACCAATGATACCTACCACATCACCTTCTTTAATATCCAGGTTAATGTCGCGTAGAGCCCACACATATTCGCTCATGCCTTTATGTGCCCGGTCGTTGGCTTCTCCAATCTTCAGGTAAGGGTCGGGATTTTTAAGAATATTGGTCTGCCACCAGCGGTTCAGGTCATGGGCAATAGTACCCGTACCAATGGTACCGAGGCGGTACTGTTTAGATAGGTTTTCTATTTTTATTATTGTCTTAGTCATCGAATTGTCGCGAATTTATGCGAATTATGTCATCTAATTTACGCGAATTAACACGAATTGTTTTTCAATTAGGGATAATTAGTGCTAATTAGGTGACCAGATTGTTTATAATTCTTTTGTATTGTAGGCTTGGCTTACCGAAATTAATTAGGATGCCAAGTTTTTTGTTGGTAGCTTTTAGATAATTAATTAGCTGTGATTCATGTTCACTAGTCAAGTCACTCAAAGCTTTTAATTCTATTATTATATCATTGTAGCATATAAAGTCTGCTTTATAATACTTATCAAGTTTATCACCTTTATAGTAAATGCTAATCAAGGCTTCTTTTTGAAAAGGAATGCCTTGTAACACGAACTCTTTTTGAATAGCCTCTTGATAAACAGGTTCCAGAAACCCATTCTTTAATTCGTTATGCACCTCAAATGCGGCACCTATTATTTTATAGGCCTCATCTTTATACAATATTCCTTCAACCATCCTGTAAAATTCGAGATAATTAGCGCAAATTCGGTGATTATACTGTATCCATAAATGTTTTTTCAACTTTATTAAATACAACGGTACCTAAAAACATTAGTACTGCCATAAAAACAATGCTATAGCCTAGTAACTCCCAACTAAAGGTGCCGGCTCCAGTAAATCCATAACGAAAAGTTTCAACTATCCCTGTCATTGGATTCAACATGATGATTTGTTTCATTTTACCTTCAACAAACGATAATGGATATATTACCGGAGTTGCGTACATCATTAATTGCACAGCAAAAGTTAGCAGGAAAGTAAAATCGCGGTATTTGGTTGTAAGGGCCGAAATTAACATACCAGCTCCCAAACCTAAGCCAGCCATAATTATTATTAAAACAGGTAATAAAACTATATGCCATGAAGGAATGAGATTAACTTCTGTACCTCCGATTATCATAAAATAACCCCAAACCGCCAAGAATAATGATAGCTGAACACCAAACTTCAATAATTGTGAGATAACCATGGATAAAGGTGTGATAACCCTTGGGAAATAAACCTTACCAAAGATGCCAGCATTACCACGGAAAGTATTGGATGTAAGTGTTAAACAACTTGAGAAATATTGCCACATAACATTACCACTTAAATAGAATACCAATGGAGGCATACCGTCAACCGGAATTTTCGCAATGTTATTAAAAATTACCAGTTGCATTAAAGAGGTAAGTATGGGTTGAATAAAAAACCATAGAGGACCAAGTACGGTTTGTTTGTAGATAGCTACAAAATCGCGACGAACGAATAGGAATAGTAAGTCGCGGTACTTCCAGGTTTCTTTTAAGTTAAGGTCTAGTAATTTAGATTTTGGTTTTATTTCTAATGTGTAATTTTCCATTTGTTTTATCAACGAATTTACGCTCCCGATGACTATCGGGATTGTCGAGAATTTATTTTTCTGTTTAATTTTCAAACTGTTTATTTGTTGAGTTGTTCTTTGAGTGCCTAATACAAAGTGCCTAGTGCTTTACTTATCTACTTACACTTTCTCCTAAATTTAGCTATCAGCCATTAGCTAACAGCTATTAGCTTTTTAAAACCACAGATTAGTTGGATGTTCGATGTTTAGATGTTCAATATATGATGTTAAGATGTTGGATATTGAATTATTTATTTGCAGCTTGGTTTTTTTGTCCACTAATTGCGCTCCCAATGATTATCGGGTTTAACAAGAATTTAATTTTTTGTTTAATTGTCTGACTGTTCAATTGATTATAATTGGTAATCTAAACCTTTACTAACTTCTAAAGTGAAGCGTTCTAATTACTAATAGCTTCTTTGCTGCATTAATCTCTAATCTTTTATCCTTTTTACTTTTTTCTTGTCAGATCCTTTTATAATCTTCCTCTGGTTCTTGCACTTGTTCAGGGAAGATGTTGGTAAGGTTTAATTCAAAGCCAGGTAAAAGTTCGCTTTTAACGGTATCTCCTTCAGTTAGTGGTTTAGTAGCTTTGTATAAACCGGCATTATTCAGCAGAAAACAGGTTAATGTTCTCTCGAATGGATGAATGATCCAGTATTCCTTAACACCTGAACGTTCATATAAATCATATTTCTCGTGCAAATCTTTCTTGGCCGTTGAAGGAGAAATAATTTCAACCACTAAATCAGGAGCTCCATTACAACCTTTGTTGTCTATTTTACTTAGATCACAAACAATGCATATATTCGGTTGAACCACAGATTGAGAATCGTCTTGCATACTATCAAGCCTAACGTCAAAAGGAGCTGAGAAAACTTTACAGTCTTTCGTTTTTAAGAATTGATAAAGTTCAGAACTTAAAGCAACTGCAATTTCCTGGTGAATGGGAGAAGGAGCAGGTGACATTTTAAAAATACGACCTTTAATTAGCTCTACACGTGTCTTAAATTGCCAGGTAAGGTAATCTTTAAAGGTGTAATGTTTATTTATATCTATTTGGTTAATGTTGGAGATCAATGGATGTTTGATGTTTAGATGTATGATGTAAAGATGTTAGTTAATATTATGAATTGTTGACTCGATAGTTATCGAGTTGTTTAACTATTTTATTTTTCATTTCTAACTTCTAAAGTAAAACGTTCTAACTACTAATACCTTCTTTGCAGATTTAATCTCTAATCCATAATCGAAGTATTGAGACATTAACCATAAATAATTAACAACTAACCATTATTCATTAATCATTCAATTCTGGTGCATACTTCTCAATACAATAATCCAGTTTGTGCAAATCAAACAAGATGGATTTCTGATTGATGACTTCCTCTGCTTCGGGATAAACATGAGAAGAGGTAAACAAAAAAGAATCCGTTAGCAAAAGGTTGTCTGTTTGCGCAACGAATTCAAATAGAGCTGCATGAGCGATGTAAAATTCAACAGTGTGAATCTTCTGTCGACCTTTTAATAATATACTTAATGAGGTTTGCTCAAAAGTCGCATCGTTAAGTAATTCAGGCTTTTTATCTTGTATGATTATGTATTGATCTTGTAATAACTCGAATAATCTGTTCTCAGGATATACCGAACAGGCTTCTTTAATCTTTCGTAATATCTTAGAAGGTTCCTTGCCCTGCAGCTCCATGTCAATGATACTCATCAGTGAATAGAATGGTATCTCGGGATGTTGTTCAGCCAGCTTATTTAGTTTAAAAGGTTTTAAGTCATCACCAAACTCCAATGAGTTAATGATTTCATCCATTCTATTTAACTGTCCCTGATCAGTTGTTCCACTTAATTCAAACGGTAACTTTGTATCATCCGTTTCAACATCCCAAAAATCAAAAAAAAGATTGCGTGTATCGATAATCTCCTGCTCTGCAAAATCATTTAAGAATAATCGATTACTCACCTCCAGTAAAGATAAATCTTCGTCTTCAGAACGCTTTTCAATTATAGCCAATTGTTTTAGCTCTTCGATATCAGCATGACGTTGCTTTAGAGGTTCAGTATATATTATTTGATCTTCTATCATGTTTGATTTTTAGACGTGAGATGTTTGAATGTATGAATTAAGGATGTTTGATGTATGATGTTGAGATGTGTTTATTATTTGTTTAGCATTAATGATTTGCGAGTTACAATGAAAATAGAAGCAAGTTCGTGAGCTTCTTGTTTCAGAGAGCTAATATTAGAGAGTAAATTGTTTTCTTCTATCAGTTCAAGCCAAAACTCAGTTTCATCAGCTTCTTCTATTACAATACTTAATTTGGCGATGTAAGATGCTCTGGATTGTGCTAAACAAGCAGCCCTATAATTTGCGGCAACAGATGTAGCTGATCGTATGATTTGCTTTTTGATATGTTGAGCTAAATAAGAATCAGGCAATTTTGATGTGAGTTTAATAATATTAACAGTAAACTGTTTGGTTCTTTTCTTTAACTCGTCCTTGTTCATATAATGATGTTTGATATATGATTTATGATGTGAGGATTAGTTTGATTCTTGATTTTTAGATATACAGATTTATGATATTTTTTTCTTTATATATCGAACATCCCCACTTATTAATCTCTAACTTTTTTCCATTTCCACTTCTGTACATCTTAACACATCAAACATCACTACGTCTTTACATCATAAAATCTAAACATCGTTTTACCATCTAACAGCACTTCTAACATATTCATAAGCCAGGTCAACCCCTTCCTCTATACTAAGTTTGTTGGTGTCAACTACTAACTCTGGATTCTCTGGTCGATCAAAAGGAGCATCCAGTCCAGTGAAGTTTTTGATTTCACCTGCCAGTGCTTTCTTATAAAGTCCTTTCGGATCGCGTTGCGTGCATGTTTCAAAACTAGCATCCACAAATATTTCAATGAAATCATCCGTACCAATTATTTCACGGGCCATAGCACGAACATCGTTGGTAGGAGAGATGAATGCATTAATGGTAATAACACCACAATTCAAAAAAAGCTTGTTCACTTCTGCAATGCGACGAATATTTTCCTTTCGGTCTTCCTCTGTAAAACCCAGATTGTAATTTATTCCGGTACGAATGTTATCACCATCCAGTACCTGGGTTAAATAACCTCTTTGTGCCAGTTTACGTTCCAAACCATGAGCTAATGTGCTCTTCCCGGAACCACTTAAGCCAGTAATCCAAATTACCTTAGCATTTTGCTTCAGATATTGTTCTTTGTCCTCGCGATGAAGATATATGTTTGTGGGGTGAATGTTGTTTGCTTGGCTGTTCAATTGTTTAGGTGTTTAATTGTTGAGTCTTTGTTTAACTAACTATAAGTAAGTTTTTATGAAATGCGTTAAGTTTATTGGATAATTCATTTATTTGAATTCTAAAATCAGAAAGTATTATATCTGATATGAAATTTAAATCTTTAGAAAGTATTAATTGATTTAAAACTTCTAACAGGCTTGAATATGCAATTTCAATAAAACGAGCTTTATCTTTTTTACTATTCCTCCCATTTCCTTCTGCTATATTGGATGAGATAGATACAGAGGCTCTTCTTAATTGATTAGTTAGTCCGAATTTTTCTGAATCTGGAAAATCTGTAGTTACTTGGTAAATATTTTTTACTAATTCCCTAGAAAGCTGCCAGATCTCTAATTTTTCAAAACTATAAGTATACATATGATATTTGTTTAAGTGTTTAGTTGTTGAGAGGTTAAATTGTTTAGTTGTTAATTTAATCCGAAATATCATATTTCTCAAGAACTAGATTTCAACATTCTCTAACTTTTACACTTCCTCATCAGTACGTCTAAACAGTTCTACACCTCAACACCTCCACAGCTCATCAATTCAACAACTTTACAATTCAACAACTAAACCAATTTTATTTTATAATAATCCTTATACCAGCTCACAAACTTACCAAGCCCTTCATCAATGGATGTATGGGGTTTAAAATTGATTCTGGTTTCAAGATCGGTTATATCAGCATAGGTTCGGTAAACATCACCTTTTTGCATGGGAAGAAACTTCTTTGGCGCTTCTTTTCCTAAATGTTTTTCCAGAGTAGAAATAAAATCCATTAATCTTACCGGTTTATTATTCCCAATATTAAACAGACGATATGGCTTATCTTGTTCTTCCGGGGTATCAAAAGGTAGATTGATCAATTTTTCTATAGCTGTTGTTATATCATCTATATAAGTGAAATCACGTTCCATATCACCATGATTATACACCTGAATGGTTTCTCCGTTCACTATTTTGTTGGTAAATGAGAAATATGCCATATCAGGTCGTCCCCATGGACCATATACGGTGAAGAAACGCAAACCAGTCATTGGGATTTTATATAAAGCAGCATAACTATGAGCCATCATCTCATTGGCTTTTTTTGTTGCTGCATATAATGACACCGGTTCATCTGTGCGATTCTTTACACTGAAAGGTACTTCTATCGTATTTCCATATACTGAGCTGGAAGAGGCGTATATTAGATGTTTTACCGGATTATTGCGGCAAGCTTCCAATATATTGATGAATCCGATTAGGTTACTATCTATGTATTTATAGGGTTTGTCAATACTATATCTAACTCCAGCCTGTGCAGCCAGATTAATTACTACATCAAATTTTTCCTTTTGAAATAGTTCATCCAGTGCGTCTTTATCACAAATATTAACACATCGAAAAGTGAAGTTGGATATTTCCTTAAGTATTTTTAAACGATCAAATTTCAGCTGAACATCATAGTATTCATTTAGGGAATCAATACCAATTACAGAAACACCTTTACTGGCAAGTAATTTAGATAAATGAAAACCAACAAAACCGGCAGCTCCGGTTACGAGAATTTTATATGATATCATTTTTTTTCTGAAATGTTTAGGTTAGGGAAATCTGGATAGTTATTAGAACGCTTTGCTTTAGTTGTTAGTTGGATATGTTTAATACTTTACTCAATAGCTTTGGATAAACTATTTATTAGTCCATTTAGCATTTTTCCAAGTTCAATTCCATTCTGTTCACATTCTTCTAGTTTCTGATTTGTTATCCAGTTTCTTTTTTCAAAAAGATTAAGCAAGGTGATAGTTTCATATAGAGAGCCTCTGGAATAATATATAAACTGAATGAATTCTTTCTTTGAATGTCTTCCGCTTCCTTCGGCAATATTTTGAGCTATTGAGCTACTAGCAGCTTCTGTTTGTTCTATTAACTTATAATGTTTATAATCAGAATTCAGATTTTCACATATTTCAATAATCTTATCTGCAAATACAAGTGCTTTTTGCCAAACAGTTAAGTTCTTAAATAAAAAATCGCTCATTTTAGTTTTTCTATTATTATCGTTCTCTGCATAATTAATGTATTATGAAGCCTTCTAATAACTATATACTAATCACTAAGAACTAACATAGCTTCGCCTCCTCAGTCACAGGAGTGTGAGTAACGATGTTTCGTACGGCAAAAGAAGATAATGGTTGCAGGGATATTCAGGAGAATCAATCCTTCAGTAGAATGCATAATCAATTAATTTGCAATAGCTAAAATTAAAGTAATTGCAAGCCTTCTGTATAAGAAGTAGTTATTTGATTAAGTCGTCCTTTTTAAGCCCTGTTTCAATTAGCTTCACAGCAATTAAATTCAAACAAAAGTATCAAAAAAAAGTCAAATGGATATTGTTAAATGTCACATTTAGCTTCCTTTTTAATCCTTATATTCTACATGTTGTTGAAACTATTTCATTGTCAACTGATCATCTTTTATCAATACTATTTTAGAATTAAGTATTTCCGTTACTTTATTCATAAACTTTTTTAGAGCCAAATAGTTTTCTGCTGGATATGTTGATTGCTGAAAGTTATAAGATGCATAAACTTTTATTTTATTGTTACCCATATCCTGTAAAAGAAAAGTTAATTGGAGTTCTTTCTGGTTAATTACTTCTTTTTGAGGTAGAACTTCAATTTTATATCCGTCTGGAATCTCAATCAATGCTGTATATTGATAGGCTTTTTTGTTAACTAAATCGATTGGTAATGTGCGTTTCTCCTGTTTAAAAGGATTTTCTTTAATAGGGAAATGTGCAAATGGATGTAAGATTATTTGATTATCTATTACATCAATATTCTGATTGAAATCAAAACTGAATTCAAAAGGTTTTTCTTCATCCAATAAGTTATTAACCTTTATTTCTTCACTTTCAATGAGCCCAAGTGGTTCATATCTTTTCTTAAAATTGTCCTGGTTTGAATAATAGCTTCGCCTTTGATTTAATGCAATATATCCTGTTGAAGTTTTACTGCATTCTCCTTCAATAGTGTAATTGTTTAGATTGACAGTGTATTCAAGAATAGTTTTTTCGATTGAAGGCGCTGCGTTGTCAATGGTAACCCATTGATCACTGTTTTCTTTAACTATAAAACCTTGCCCATTAATGCAGTTGTCAGGGATTAATTCATTAGGACAAAAGCCCTGTGTGGCATCCAGTAATTTATAATGATCATCTATTTTAGCCAGTATTAACACATAATTAAAGAAATCGGAATAAGGGAAATCGTTGCTTACCTTTCCATGATCTCGTGTACTAATAACTACAGGTTCAGCTTCAATGTTATTCGCTCTTAGAACTCCTATTGTAAAGAGATTAATATTACCAATGTTACCTTCCAGATTTTTTAGGAAATCTTTTAAATCGTATTGGGCATATTTGCCTTCGTAATTATTCCATTTATAGGTGGCTTTTACCATATCTAATATGGCATTAAACCGTTCAGATTCTGATAAAGAGGTAAATTGACCAGCATTCTTTTCGGCCCATTTTGTTGCTTTCTTAATGTACTTACCAAAACTTTCAAATTCAAGAAGTTCTTTGGCCAACAAAGGCCAAGTATCCATAAATTTTTGCTTGTATCCGGTTGGGTGATTGATTTCGACCAGTTGGAAATCGATTTTCTTTATGTAGTCATTTCTTGAACTGATGAAGCTTTCATCCTGAAAGGAAGGAACATTCTTTAATCCAAATTCATATATCATATCTCTAAAAGTGATACCCATAAATCTTCTGTCGATGCCGCGCTCTTCATAGCTGTTGAAATGGTCCATTTTAGAAGCTCCCTGCAGACGATATCTGTATGAATAGAATGGAATCATAGCTGCTGTATACTGACTGTATAAGGTTGGAATATCACTTTGAAACTCCCAGTCGCGAAAATGAATGTGGTATGGTGAGTCAATGGTATATGTGTATTCGATTACCGATCCATCAGTAACCTTTGGTAAGGCAAATTTCTTTAGATATACATATTCACTAATTTTTTCTTCGTAAATAAGGCTTTTATCCAATGGGATCTTTTCAAGATGATCATTCTTGAAATTGTAGGTGTATCCTTCAATATCCCTAATGGTTTCTCTATCGTTTTTAGATATATATAAGGGAATAACAATTTCGGCCTGATCATAGCCACCTTCGTTAAATATTTTGATTCGTTTGTGCTGTTTAAAGGCAATTTCATAACCAGAACCTTCACTGTAAAGAAACCTTGATTCACCATAATCAAAAATTACAACGGCAGGTGCATCCTTTTCAAAGGAACATTCCTTCAGAGTTAAATCATCCGGATCTAAAATTCCAAATTCTATTCTTTTATTTTGGGCAATTAATAAGGTGGAATAAAAAAATAATAATAATGTAGTTATCTTCTTCATGAATTCTGGATTTAGATTTGATTGTTATTGGGTAATAAGTATTTTTCTATTTTCCTGCTGGCTTAATTTATCAATAAAATTATAAAAAGCTTCATATTCCTGTATGGAATAATGTCCCTGATTGATTTCAATATCTCTGATTAATTTAATGGTACGTTCAGATAAAACGATCTGTCTCGAATAAGATCCATAAACAGAAGTGAATTCAGTGTTTTCTATTCCTTTCAACTCTTTTATTGGTTCACTAAGTTTATATTGGATTGTATCTGTTTGCACAATTGGCAAATTGATAACAACCGGTAAGTTTCTTTTTTCAGGTTTTTCAAATTTAAAAGAGAAGTGATTAATTGGACTAATTAAGATCTTATGTCCCATTTTTTCACTTAGATTTGAAGTAGTTGCTTCAAAAGAAAGATTGATATATGAGGAATCACGGTGAGGTACTGTACTTTCTATCTCAACAAAGTCAATTCCCTTCATGAAATTTATTCTGTCGATAAGATCTGCTTGTTTGCTTTTAGGAATATTATTGCCGAAGGATTTAAAATATTCAAAATCATAACCTCTCAAAGTAGCCTTAGTTTGTATCGTTGACAAACCATTGGAGTTAATAGATACTATGGTTGAGAAAATGTTTTTGTTTGATTCGTTTTGTAATGCTGGTGTTGTAATTAATCTACTTTCTTTTTCGTCTATAATAAGTACTTTTCTATTGTGAGTAAAGCTGCCAAGATAATTAAAGGGAGTTATCGAACTGGTGCACTCAAGCCAAATAGTATCCTTGGGCTGAGGAACACAAAGGATTACATGATTAAATTGTTGAGATGGATATTCTTCGTCAATTCTAACCGGATTTATTCCTGCATAAACAATTGTGTAATGCGATTTAATCCCAATCTCCTCTAATAAGGCTTGCATATAGTTTGATAACGCTTTACAGTCACCATATTTATTATTACAGACATATTCCGCAGGGTATGTTTGCAATCCGCCTAAATCAAGTGAAACATTAATGTATCGAGTATTATCCTGCAGGTAATGGTATAAAACTTTAATTTTGGTTCTGTTGTTGTCAATAGTATCCGTTAACCGATGGACCATTATTTTTTCGTCATCTGTTAAATCAGATTTGTTTTGATTTAAATTATATATCCAGTTACCAAAAGTCTCCCAACTTTCTGTACTTCCGTCGATCCCATAATGAAAATCAAAAGGAATAATCTCAACTCGGGGAATGAAGGTATATGATGGTGGCGAATAATGTTGTGATTTTTGAGGTTGTAGATTCTTTATTTTCCAATAGTAGGTAGTTTGTAATGTTGCTTCATCTGCAATTGTGTAAGCTGTATCTATTAGGTTTTCAATTGTCCTGAATTTGTAATCATTAGGTAGAGTCGCACTTAGTACAGCTTCGTCAATGTCGCAATCAAAATCACGGGTGGGCAACCAATTCTCCAAATGGATGTAATTATTGTAAACAATGGAATAGCTGTATTTTATGGTATATGGATACTGATTATGCAAAAGTGTAAATGAGGTATATTGGCCATCGGTATGAAATGTGCTATTAGAATATGCCGAAGAATATTTTAAATCTTTCTTTTTTAGTTTTTTTATTTCATTGCCTGAAGCATCATATATGCTAGCAACCAGATTCTGAGGTTTATTTATAGAGTAGATATCAATTTCAGAATAAGAAGTGCCTTTTGGTGTATTTATTTTTATTTCCACTTCAAGGTTAGATGTAACTTTATTTCCATTTAGGGTAATATGGGTATTGTATTTCTTTACCTCAGCATGTTTAATTTGAGCCGTGCAATTAAAACTAACGATTATAGAAAAAAAGAGGAGTAGGCGGTTCTGCATTTTTGTTTTAAAAATATCAATTTTAAACAATATAAATGTTTTTTCTTTTATAAAGTGCCATTCATAATCTGTGAATTGAACTTATGAATGTAGTTTGTGTTGAATTTGTATAGGTTTAATAAAGTAACCTTGTGTTTTGAGTATTAAAAGCTGGTGGTTGTATTATTTATTAAAATGAATCCATTGAAAGAATTCAGGTTGGTCTGAACGAATAGTTTTTTGATCATTAGCTGTTAATTCCTAATTTAGCATTAAGGAAAACATTCAAACTTGTGAAAATGAATAGATTATTATTGTTAATTATGGCAGTGGCTCTTTTTGCTTGCAACGAGTCACCAAAAGAAGCCAAACTTCAATTGTTTTTAACTGATGCCCCTTCTGATTATGATGAAGTATTAATCGACGTTGAAGATGTGCGGATTAATGTCTCATCTGAAGATGATGATAGTGGCTGGAGATCACTTAGTGATATTAATTCAGGTGTTTATAATTTGCTTGATTTCACCAATGGTTTAGATACCATATTAGGTGAATATATTATGCCTGCAGGTAAAATCTCTCAAATTCGTTTGGTGTTGGGAGAAAATAATAAGGTAATGGTTGATGGTCAATATTACGATTTGGACACTCCCTCGGCCCAATCTTCTGGTTTGAAACTTAATGTTCATGCTGATTTGGAAGAAGGAATTACTTATCGTATGTGGTTAGATTTTGATGCAGGACGCTCAATTGTAGAAAAAGGTAATGGCAGTTATTCTTTAAAGCCTGTCATTCGAACTTTTACAGAGGCTGCCAGTGGTGCAATCAAAGGAATGGTTTTACCGGTTGATGCAAAACCATATGTTATGGCTATAACGGCAGCAGAGGATACTTTTAGTACCTATGCAGATACTGTTTCCGGGTATTTTCTTGTGAAAGGCTTGGAAGAAGGTTCTTATAAAGTAGTTTTAGAACCAAGGAATGATGATTATTCTATGATGTTAATTGAGGATGTTATGGTTGATATTGGAGTTGTTACTGATTTAGAAACGATCAATTTTGATGAATAAATGAAAAGAGAGGCAATCGCCTCTCTCTTTTTTTGTTATCGTTGAGTAATGTCTCCACCACCTGATTCGTTAATGTTTTTAAGAGATGGATTTCCATAATAATCAATGTCACTTCCACCTGAAGCTTTAGCTGTTAATTCTTTTTCAACCCAAACTTTTGCATCAGCACCACCCGAAGTTGTTACATCAGCAACCTGAGCTTTCAACGCTCCTGCATCTATATCTGAACCTCCACTGGCAGTTGCGATAAGTTTTGGTGTTGTTCCTTTAATTTTTATATCAGAACCACCTGAAGAATTTAGTGTTATTTCATCAGCTACCACCTCAAGGTAAGCATCTGCACCACCTGATGTTGAGATTTTAATTTTAATCGCATTAAGCACACTCTGACCATAAACATCAGATCCACCACCAGCAATTAATTCCTCAAGTTGTTTAAACGTTAAATATACTTTAGGAGCCTGCTTAACGCCCCACATATAGTTTCGTTTATTATAAATCTTTAATGTGTTATTGCTGACTTCGGTAATGATTTTATGCATTTCACTTTTGTTACCTTCAACAATCAGTTCAATTTCTTCACCTTGAGTAATATATAGATTTACTCCGGATGATACTTCTATCTTTGAAAAATCAGAAACAGTTCGATGCTCTTTTTCCTGTGCGCTAGTAATGAAGTTTGCAAAAAGAAAGAGGGCAGAGGCTAATAAGATTGATTTCATCTTCATGCTTGTTAGTTTATATTTTTTGTATGACGCCCCAATTCAGTTAAAAGTTACAATTGGGTTTGGAGTAAACGTTTAAATACAAGTTAAGAATTAAATATCAATTATTTGAGTGGTTTTTGATCTTTGAAAAATATTTGATGGTTGCCCGTTTTACATGAGGTGCCAGTAATAATGCTGCAATCATATTTGGGAATGCCATTAATGCATAAGCTGAATCAATAAATGCCACAACTACATTAATAGAAACTACTGCGGCAACAACGGCACTTATCACACTAAAACCATTATAAATGTTTTTTGATTTTGTGCCAAACAGATATACCGAACATTTATTTCCATAATAAGGAAATGTGATTAAGGTTGAAAGAGCAAAAAAGATGACGCATACAATTAGTAAATATGGTCCGTATGTTGGAATTGCCTTATTAAATGCCATAGCTGTTAAGGTTATTCCATTGATATCATTGGTCTGCCAAACATCAGTTACCAAAATGGCAAGAGCTGTCATGGTGCAAACAATTAAAGTGTCAACAATTGGTCCCAGCATGGCAACTAATCCTTCACGTACAGGTTCATTGGTTTTAGCAGCACCGTGTGCCAAAGGGGCAGTACCGATACCAGCTTCATTGGAGAAGGCTGCTCTTTTTACTCCTGTAATAATGATCGTTCCTAATGCGCCACCCAACATTGCATCGGCTGTGAAAGCATCAGTAAAAATCAATGAGATTGCATGCCATAATCTGTCGGGATGAGAAAATATAATATAAAATACCACCAGAATGTATATGATTACCATTAGAGGAACCATTCTGGATGTGACTCTACCTATACGTTTAATTCCACCAAAAATGACAATGGACATAAAGAAAGCGATGATCAGACCAGTAATCAAATCTGATAAAAATCCTGTTTGAACACCATTTGGCTGAAGAACAACATCTCGAAAAACCTGTGTTAACTGGTTGCTTTGGAATACCGGAAATACAGCAAACATGGCTGTAACAGCAAAGAAGACTGCCATTGGTTTCCATTTTTTGCCTAAACCTTCCGTAATAATGTACATCGGACCACCTTGAATTTCTCCTTTGTCATCTTTTCCCCTGAACATTACGGCAAGTGTATTAGTGAAATATTTTGTAGAGATACCAAATATTGCACTCACCCACATCCAGAAGATAGCTCCTGGGCCTCCTTCCGAAATGGCAACAGCCACACCACTTATGTTTCCCATTCCAACTGTAGCAGCCAAAGCTGTTGATAGAGCTTGGAAATGATTGATTTGGCCGGCTTCATTTGGATCGTCATACTTACCTCTGAGAATATCTACTGCATGTCCAATATGACGGAATGGAATCAATTTACTGTATAAAGTAAAAAAGAATCCCCCTCCAATAAGTAAAATTAATAATGGTGTTCCCCATAAGAAATCACTGATCTGAATGATGGTTTGTTCAAAAGCTTTCATTTTTGCAAGGTAATTATTCCTAATTGTTCTGCAAATATTTCAATAAAGAAGGCAATTATCTTAGTTTTGCAGGTAAGTTAATGAACAAACAACTTTTGCTTTAAAAATACAATTTAATTATGGGTGATTTTAAATACCAAAAACCATTTCCTATCAAAAAGGATACTACGCCCTACCGATTGTTGACCAAAGAATACGTGTCGACAATTGAAGTTGATGGACGTAAGATATTAAAGGTTGATCCAAAAGGATTAGAACTTCTTTCAAAAGAGGCTTTTGCTGATGTTTCATTCTACCTTCGTCCAACACACCTTCAAAAGCTTTCTGATATCTTGCAGGATGATGAGGCTTCTGATAATGATCGTTTTGTAGCTCATACCATGTTGATGAATCAGGTGGTAACTGCTGAAGGTGAACTTCCTACTTGTCAGGATACAGGAACAGCAATTGTTATGGCAAAGAAAGGGGAGGATGTTTATACTGGTTCAAACGATGCTGAACATTTGTCAAAAGGTATTTTTGAAACCTATCGCGATCGTAACCTTCGCTATTCACAGGTTGTTCCTTATACAATGTTTGAAGAAAAGAATACAGGAACAAATTTACCTGCTCAGATTGATATTTATGCCGAGCAAGGTAATAAGTATGAGTTTTTATTCCTTACAAAAGGGGGCGGTTCCGGAAACAAAACATTTTTGTATCAGCAAACAAAAGCTTTATTGACTGAAGAGAATCTGACAGCCTTTGTAAAGGATAAAATTAAAGATTTAGGAACATCAGCTTGTCCTCCTTATCACCTCGCTTTAGTTATTGGTGGTACTTCAGCTGAAGCTACCCTGGCTGCAGTTAAAAAGGCTTCGGCTGGTTATTTCGATCATCTTCCAACAGAAGGAAACGACGGAGGTCAGGCTTTCCGCGACTTAGAATGGGAAGCTAAAGTGCAGAAGATTTGTCAGGAAAGTACAATCGGAGCTCAGTTCGGTGGTAAGTATTTTGTACATGATGTTCGTGTAATTCGAATGCCTCGTCATGCTGCTTCATGTCCGGTAGGAATGGGTGTTAGTTGTAGTGCCGACCGTAATGTTAAAGCAAAAATTACTGAAGAAGGTATCTTTTTGGAAGAACTGGAAAAGAACCCATCACGTTTTGTTCCAAAGGAAGCTCCACATATGGCGCCTGCGGTTGATATTGATTTGGATCAACCAATGGAAGATGTTTTAAAGGAACTAACTAAATATCCTATTAAAACAAGACTGAATTTATCAGGAACATTGATTGTTGCGCGTGATATCGCACATGCCCGAATCAAGCAAATGCTGGATGAAGGTAAACCAATGCCTGAGTACATGAAAAAGCATCCTGTTTACTATGCCGGACCAGCTAAAACACCTAAAGGTATGGCTTCTGGTAGTTTCGGACCTACCACTGCCGGTCGTATGGATCCATATGTTGATTTGTTCCAGAAACATGGAGGATCAATGATTATGGTTGCCAAAGGAAACCGATATAAGTCGGTGACCGATGCATGTAAAGAAAACGGAGGTTTTTATCTGGGATCAATTGGTGGTCCAGCTGCTATTCTTGCCAAACATTCCATTAAATCAGTTGAAGTGGTAGATTTCGAAGAATTAGGAATGGAAGCTGTTCGTAAGATTCGTGTAGAGAATTTTCCTGCTTTTATTATTGTTGATGATAAAGGAAATGATTTCTTTGCGAAACTATAATATTGTAACATTATAATATCAACCCGTTTGCTTTGGTAAACGGGTTTTTTATTGCCTGGTATTTGATATAGTTTAATACAGTATAATGTATAATTATTATACCTCTTAAAATTACATTCTGATTATATTTTTCTGAAAATTCAATTTTATCTAAATACCACACTTTTGGTTTCGTTATATTTCGATAATAACTATATTTGAAAGGTAATAAAATACGGTGTCAATAAAAGAGAAACATATGAAGAGGTTTTACTTTCCAATTTTAACTGCATTACTTGTCTTAATGATGGTAGCTTGCAAAAAGAATGTTCCGGCTGATCTCAACTCGGTTCCATTTATCCCATATCCGGTAATGGTTAATGCGAATGGAATTTCTTACGTTTTGGATGATGAAAATATTATAGAAGTTGCGAATTATGAAGAATTAGGTGCCATCGCTGAATATATGAAGAATCAGATGCAATCTTTTACGGGATTGAATTTTGTTGTACGCGAGGTAAAAATGGCCAGTGGGAATAATATTTTTATTGGGCTTAATAATGAAAGTAAAGCGGATGAATCTTATGAATTATCAATTTCTAAAGCTGGAATTACTTTAGTGGCTCAACAGGCTAGTGGTGTATTCTATGGAGTTCAAACCATTTTACAAGGTGTTGAATTTAAAAAGTCCGAGGGTGTTTGGATTATGCCTGGAGGAGAAATTTCAGATTATGCGAAATATGGTTATAGAGGTGTGATGCTTGACGTAGCGCGTCATTTTTTTAGTGTTGATGATGTAAAACACCTGATTGATTTGATGTCTGCTTATAAATTAAATCATTTGCATCTTCATCTTAGTGATGATCAGGGTTGGCGTATTGAAATTAAATCATGGCCAAAACTAACAGAGATTGGAGGAAGTACTGCTGTTAATGGTGACGAAGGTGGTTATTATACCCAGGAAGATTATAAGGAACTGATTCAATATGCCAACGAACGCTTTATCACAATTATTCCCGAAATAGATATGCCTGGTCATACCAATGCAGCCTTAGCTTCATATGCCGAACTTAATTGTGATGGAAAAGCCAGAGAATTATACGAAGGTATCGAAGTTGGTTTTAGTACGTTGTGCACAAGAAGTGAGATTACATATCAGTTTGTGGATGATGTAATCAGGGAATTGTCAGATTTAACAGAAGGACCTTATATTCACATTGGTGGGGATGAATCTCATGTTACGGAATTAGATGACTATATCTATTTTATGAACAGAGTAAGAGAAATTACTAAAAAGTACGGAAAGGTTATGATTGGTTGGGATGAGGTAGCTCATGCCGATATTGATAGCAATGATATAGTTCAATTTTGGGCAAAAGAAGAGAATGCCACAATGGCTGTTTCAAAAGGAGCCAAAGTTCTTATGTCGCCATCAAAAAGAACTTATCTTGATATGCAATATGATTCAACCACTAATCTGGGATTACATTGGGCTGCATATATTGAGTTAGACAGTGCCTATATTTGGAAACCTGAAGAACTGGTTAAGGGTGTTGGTAAAGAACAAATTGTAGGAATTGAATCACCTTTATGGACTGAAACTATAACGAATTCAGCTGATATGCAGTTTATGATGTTTCCTCGTTTAGTAGGGCATGCCGAAATCGGTTGGTCTCAGGATAAATATTTGAATTGGGAAGAATACAAAGTACGATTGGCAAAACATTCAGCTTACCTTGATAGGCTAGGAATTAATTATTATAAATCGCCAAAAGTAGTTTGGCCGGTTAAAGAATAAAACCAAAAGAGGCTGTTCATTATGAACAGCCTCTTTTGGTTTTATTTAACGGCAACTTTAAATACAATCTTCTTAATTTTTGATGGTACATCAACACTTACACCTGGCGCATGTAAATCATTAGGATATAAAATACATCCCATTCCAGCACTAAGTCTTAATGTTGAAAAATCAGCAACAGTTGGAAAATATACATCCTTTGTGTCGTTATAGGTATCATCTTTGACGATTCGTTCAATGGGAGCAACCAGAATTTGTTCTGTACCACTATGAATGTATTGAATATCGATGTATTGTTTATGACCCTCAAAGAATGCTTCTTTCATTGATTTGGTCTCATAAGATTGAAAAACAGCAAATAATTCACGTCCGTTAATTTCAACTTCAACAGGTGAACCTGACTCAACCTGTTGGAATATCTCATCCAGATCTGTTGATTCAATGTAATTTAATGCAGTTGAGAATAAGTTCGGATCGCATTGTTCAAAAAGCGTAGATAATGTTCCTGAAATTGCCATAATGTTTCGCATTAGATTAAGCTATAAAGTTAAGTAAAATCAGCTAATCTGTTCACCGGTCTTTTAAATTAAGACAAATTCAGTGTACAGACTTATTCTCATATCCTGATTAATAATACTCTAATTAAAATCTAAAATAAGAATATTGAGTTTAACACAATCATTCAGTTTGTTTTATGATTTTTTATAAAATTTATGTTCATTTAGTTAAGTGTCAAGCTATCAGTGAAATGTTGTATTTTGTTTTGTGGTGAATCTGAAAACTTATAAAAACTGAATTTTTGTAACTAATGCGTTTAATTCTATTACTAAAGAATGTTTTGTTTAAATTGTAAAATTAATATTCAGTATTACAATGGAATAGATTATTATCTCAAAAATTGTTCGAAAAATAGTGTTACGTTTTATAGTATAATGGTATTAACTATTGCCTTTAGCTGGATATCTTTTCCAGAAATGAGGAGTGAAAGGGATATTGGAGAACATTCGGCTAGAATTCAATTGATTAATTGATTTAACTAGCTTATGATGAAGAAAAAAATGAATGAGGGAAAGTCTTACTTGAGAAGTGAGTCTTTTGAAGCGTTTCGTAGTTTCTATAAAGATTCTGCCCAAAGTGGGGAAACTTTAAGTTCTGCATCACCAATTAAATTGCGTTCAACCCGTAGTTTAATTACACGCAGAACTACTTTGTTGCGCGAGTCTTTTAAACCGGATGTAAATGTGATGGCGACTTCTTTGCTGGTGCCATCAGAATTATCGTGGGCATTAAATTGTGTCCCGCTTAACTTAGAAATGTTTAGTTCATTACTGGCTTCACATTCAAAAATTATTGAGCTTTCTAATAAAGGAAGTCTTACTGCACCAAGGTGTAGTTTTATTAATTCAGTAAAGGGAGCGTTGGTGGAAAACCTGATTCCGAAACCAGATATTTTGGTTAGTTCCTCTGCCTATTGTGAAGGGGTTAGTTATGTGTTTGAGGATTTCAGGAAAGAATTTGGGACTGATCATTTTCATATTGATTTACCAGTATACGCTGATAAGGAATCGGTACCTGAATTGGCAGTTCAGTTGAAAAACCTGTTTCTGAAGATGGCTGATTCTTTAGGAATAAGTCACGAAGAGGCTTTGGGGAATTTTAAGAAGGTTATGTACAACAGTACGTTGGCTCGAAAAGAATTCCTAGAATTATGGCAGTTCAGACATGAAAATGGCCCGGTTGATTTGGGATTGGAGCCTTTGCATTGGCACATGCAGTTTTTGCCAATGTGGGGTGATGAAAAAGCGGTTGGTATCTGTCAGCGCTTGAAAGAAGAGTTTGTAGATCATGTAAGTAATTATGAACATGATGATGAAGCCGTACCCATCGGATTTTTTGGATTGATACCTTATGGAAGAACTGAAATGTGGAGTATACTAAAAGAGAATAAAGCATACATGGCATTTGAAGGAGTCAATTTTTTGGGTGATTATATTTTACCCAACATTGAAAATTTTGAAAGTCTTACAGTTGATGAGTTGTTTCAGAATTTGGCTCATAATCTGATAAGCGTGCCGATGCGAGGTGGAAATATCATAGAAAAATCTGACTTTTTTATGAAGGAAGCTTCTGATATGGGTGCAAAAGGTATGATGATTATTTCGCATGAACATTGTCAGTTGTTGGCTCCTCGTCTCCATGAATTGGAAGATCAGGCAACGAAGAATAACCTTAAAGTGGTATCGTTGGGCGGTGATTGTATTTTAGGAATGCCAAAGGGACCAACCAACTTTCGTTTGCGAACCTTTTTAACATCAATAACCAATGTAAAAGCAAATGAGCTTGATTATAAGAGTTTGAATCCAGTGAAAGAGCAGACTCTGGCTGGGTATCGCCTGGGAGTTGATTTTGGAAGTGGCTTTAGCAAGTATATGTTGCTGGATGAGAAACTGGATGTGAAATTGAGTGGAGTAGTTTCATCAGGTATAGATTATCCTGGTTTGTTACATGATATCACTCGAAAATTAGCTATTGACGGACCTGTTCGGCTTGGCGTTGCAGGTATTGGTAGTGATAATCCTATCTTTAAAAATCTGGTACATAGCCAAACAACCGAAATTAACGCACTGATAGGTTCTTGTCGTCAACTTTTTCAGCAACGTGAGAATCTTCTGGTTATTGATATAGGTACTCAGGACGTTAAAATTTTGCATTTTGATAATATGTATGATGCTCCCTGGATTAATACTAATAAGAGTTGCGGGGCTGGTACAGGAATGGTGTTAGTTCAGATTTTGGAACGTTGGAAACAGACCATGCCTAATGTAACATTTGATACCTTGGATAAATGGGCAATGGAAGCAACCGAAAGTGAAGTGATCAACACAACATGTGGAATTTTTGCAGTAACTAATGTTGTGTCGGCATTGGTTCAGGCATCAGAAGAAAGAAGAAAATCAATTTTACGAGGTTTATATGATTATGTGGCAACACAGGCAATTAAATTACTGCCTTCGCAATTACAACGCGGGCATGAAGTTTATTTAACGGGAGGTGTTGCCAGTCATGAAACACTAAAAGAAGTGTTTCGACAACGTGGTTTTACATTAATTAATCCCGAAAAGGATATCCATCCACAATTTTTAGTGGCATTTGGAACGGCCCTTTCGGTTCCTAATTCTTAAATATTATGAGCGTTTTCAGTCTTGGAGTAGTATTAATTGTTTTAGCAGGCGTACTTTGCTGGTTTATTGTCTATTGGGCATTTCGCAAATCATTCGTACTCCTGATCGGCTCTTTGTTTTTAGCTGTAATTGATGCTGTGGCTTGTTTTGCCTTTGTTGTAGGTAATCAGGGATTGGTTCATTTAATATGGGCAGTGCCTGTTTCTATTGTTCTTATTGTATCTTCTTATTTTGTGTTATCAAAAAAAGTTAAGGATCCGATTCAACATTTGACGAATATATTACAAATGATGAGCGAGAAAAACCTGAAGGAAGATGTCAATGAGAAGTTTCTAACAGAAGCCTATGAGATTGGTAATATTGCAGGGGCAGTAACAAAGCTTTTGGATTCTAATCGATTAATGGTAAAGTTGATGGATGATAGTTCATCTGTTTTACTTGGCTCGAGTTCGAATATAACATCCAGCTCATCAAGTATTAGTTCGGGAGCATCAGAACAAGCCAGTGGTATTGAAGAGATTTCAACATCAATTGAAGAAATGACAGCTAATATTGCTACCAATGCTGATAATGCTAAGAAATCACAAACATTATCTGCTCAGGCACAAAATCAACTAGAATTATCATTCCAAAAAGTAAAGGAAAATGTGGAGTTGATGAGAAAAATAGATGAACAAACAGCTTTTGTTAGGCAAATAGCTGAACAAACAAATATTTTGGCACTTAATGCATCTATTGAGGCCGTTAAGGCTGGCGATGCAGGAAAAGGATTCTCTGTAGTGGCGAAGGAGGTGAGGTCATTGGCTGAACAAGCCAATCAGGCTTCCACTAAAATTGTTACAATGGTTAAAGATGGTGTTAATCAGGTAAACGAGGTGATGGATGAGATTACCTTATTGGTTAATAAAACAAGTGAATCATTAAGATTAGTGCAGGAAGTGGCTGCTGCCAGTGAAGAAATGAACATTGGTGCCAATCAGATTAATTCAGCTATTCAGGAACTTAATAATGTTGTTCAGGAAAATGCAGCTTCAGCAGAAGAGTTAAGTGCTTCATCTACACAGTTATTGGATGAAGCCAAAGGCTTGAAAGGTATTGTAAATACTTATCAGTATAAAATAATGGCTAATTAGTCAGACAATATAATCTACTAATATGCGTTAAAGATTATAACTTTCATAAGTCAAGTTTTAATTCAACTTCATAGGGTGTCTTTTAGGCACCCTTTTTTTATTCATCAAATTCATGTTTCTTATATTTTAAGTGAGAATATTTTTCATTCTATTAAAACATTTTTATTTGCAATTGTTACTATAGCAGTAAATAATCATGATGACTGAAGTTAAAAAGAAAAAAATTACTCGAAGCGGTCTCAAGGAGGCTTTTCAACTTTATAAATTTATTAAGCCATACAGGCTCCAATATTTCATAGGTATTCTTTTTTTATTGGGATCGAGCCTTGCCTCGTTAGCTTTTCCAAAGTTATTGGGAGATTTAATTACGGCCGGAAGTAAAGGTTTATTAGCTGAAAAAATAAATGGTTTAGCGTTAATTATAGGAGTAGTGTTAATCTTACAATCCTTGTTTTCGTATTTCAGAACTTATCTGTTTGTGAAAGTAACAGAAAAAGCCTTGGCTGATCTTCGACAATTTACTTTTAATCATCTGATAAAATTACCACTGGCCTTTTTTGAAAGGAGAAGAGTCGGCGAATTAAATAGCAGATTATCTGCTGATATTTCCTTACTTCAGGAGTCCTTAACTACTACTTTTGCTGAATTTCTGCGACAGTTAATTACAATAATTGGTGGTATTGGAGCAATGGTTTACATTCTTCCAAAACTTACGGTGTTTATGTTGGCAGTAATTCCTGCAGTAGTTTTGTTAGCTGTAGTTTTTGGTCGTTTTATAAGGAGATATTCAAAAAAAGCACAGTCAGAAGTTGCCGAGTCTAATACTATTGTTGAAGAGACACTCCAGGGAATACAGAGTGTTAAATCATATGCCAATGAGTTTCTGGAAATGGCCAGGTACAAAAAGAAAACAAATGAAATTGCTCAGGTAGGAGTAAAAGGAGGTGTATACCGTGGAGCTTTTAGTTCATTTATGGTTTTTGGAATGTTTGGTGCATTAGTGGCAATTATTTGGCGGGGAGCAACTTTGATTGCATCGGGTGAAATGGATGCAGGTGAATTATTTTCATTTGTTTTTTACTCTGGTTTTATTGCCGGTTCAATTGCCGGTTTAGCAAGTTTATTTGCACGGATTCAAAGATTTTTGGGAGCAACAGAAGATTTATTTGAAATAACAGGTGAAGTAGTAGAAGATTTAGAAGAAATAAAAGAGATAAAGCCTTCTGATCGCCTTAAAGGGGGAATAGAATTCCGAAATCTATCTTTTGCATACCCAACCCGACCTGATTCAAAGGTTCTAAAAAATGTAAGTTTCACCATAGAGCCAAATCAAATGGTTGCCTTGGTTGGAGCCAGTGGTGCCGGAAAAACAACCATAACATCGTTGCTTTTCAGATTGCATCATGTTGAAGAAGGAATGATTTGGTTTGATAATAAAGATGCTGCATTTTTTTCCCTTTCAATATTAAGATCACAGATGGCTTTGGTTCCACAGGATATATTCCTTTTTGGAGGATCGATAAGAGAAAATATTGCCTATGGTAAACCAGATGCATCGGAAGAAGAAATTATCAATGCAGCTAAAAGTGCTAATGCCTGGGAGTTTATCGAAGATTTTGAGGACGGTTTGGAAACAATAGTAGGAGAGAGAGGTACTCAACTATCAGGAGGACAAAGACAGAGAATAGCCATAGCACGTGCATTATTACGTAATCCAAGAATCTTAATTTTAGATGAAGCAACTTCTGCATTGGATTCTCATTCCGAGAAATTGGTTCAGGATGCACTTAAAACCCTTATGAAGGGCAGAACAACTATTGTCATTGCTCATCGCTTATCAACCATTATAAATGCAGATCAGATTTTTGTGTTGGAAAAAGGAGAAATAGTTGAGAAAGGAACACATGTTGAATTGTTGTCAAAAGATAATGGTGTGTATAAGAAGCTTTCGAACCTTCAAGGTATTGAACAACAGATATTATCATGATGCTTTTAATCGACATAAATAGAGGGTTTTAGCTTATTGTGTTAAAAATATATTACATCAAATAATCCTGTGCCGATATCTATTAAATATCTTGATTAAAAACAGTGAAAAACCTGTATCATTGGCTCAAATGCAGTATTTTATCAGTTAAAACACTATAAATATATATATTGGTTATCTGTAAGTTGTAATCTGTGAGTTGTTGATTATTATGGGTTATTAATATGGATAAATGTAAATTTCTTTCATAGTTACACATCTAAATCCTATGAATATGAAAGAAAAACATTTATTTATGTTGATTTTAGGAGTGCTGTTATTTACAGGCTTCATACAGGCTCAACAAAGAACCATAACGGGTGTTGTAACATCCTCAGAAGATGGTTCTGCAATTCCAGGAGTATCTGTTTTAGTTAAAGGAACAACTATTGGAACAATAACAGGAAGTGATGGTGCATATGTTTTAAATATACCATCGGATGCTCAGGTTGTGGTTTACTCTTTTATTGGAATGTCAACTCAGGAACATAATGTATTAGGTTTGGATAAGCTTGATATTATACTGGTGCCTGATGCCATTGATGTTAAAGAGGTAGTTGTTACTGCTTTAGGTATATCACGCGAGAAGAAAGGACTGACTTATGCTGTTGAGAAAGTCAGTACAGATGATATGATTAAGGCGAAGGAGACTAACTTTGTTAACAATCTGACAGGGAAAGTTGCAGGGGTGCAAGTGACACAATCAAATGGATCAATTGGTGCTTCTTCTAGAGTCATACTTCGAGGTTGGTCATCTGTAACAGGTAATAATGAGCCTCTGTTTGTTATTGACGGTATTCCTATTGATAATAATAATTACTCAAGTGCTGCCGATGGATTTAGTCGGGGAGGTATTGATTATGGTAATGCTGCCATGGATATTAATCCCAATGATATTGAAGATATCTCAGTACTAAAAGGAGGAACAGCCGCGGCTTTGTATGGATCTCGGGCAGCTAATGGAGCTATTATTATTACTACTAAAAGTGGTAAAGATGCCAAAAATAAATTTGGTGTTTCTTATAATTTCGCCGTTTCAATGTCTTCGCCTTTAGTACTTCCTGATTATCAGAATAAGTATGCTCAAGGTTATGTAAATTTGGGTCTTGGTTGGGCTGTTGATGCTCTTGGATATGCTCCTGATGAAAGCTGGGGCCCCGAAATGGATGGACGAATGGAACTTCATCCGATTACAGGTGAAATGGTTCCGCTTACTCCCAAGCCCGATAATAGAAAAGATTTTTATGATACTGGTGTAATCTATACTAATAACCTGGCAATAGTTGGGAAATCTGATCAGTTCGATTATCGGTTTTCATGGACAAATCTGGATCAGAAAGGTATAATGCCAACCAGTACATTTAAAAAGAATCAGTTTTCGTTCAACGGTAGTTTTAAGCCAAATGATCGCTTAAAAGTTTCTTCATCAGCCAATCTTGTGTTATCTGATGCTCACAACCGTGATCCTCAGGGACAATATGATTACGGTGGTATAAACATGATGTTTTTATGGTCGGGTCGTAACTTCGATTGGCGCGAGATGCGTAATCTGAAAGATGAGAATGGTCAATATATGGGGTTTTATTACTCCGATTGGTGGGATAATCCCTGGTTTATCCTGGAACAAAACCCAAATGATGATAGCCGCACCCGCTTTTTTGGCAATATAGAAACCGAGTTGAAAATAGCAAAAGGACTATCACTGATTGGAAGAATAGGTATTGATACTTATAATGATAACAGAGCTGAAAAATTTGCTTTTGGTGGCTTTAGTACTGATAAAGAACGTGGTGGTTTTATCAATTACTTTGTGGATTCGGAACAGATTACTTCGGATTACTTTTTATCGTATAGTGGAAAGATTACTGAAGATATTGATATAAATGCCATTCTGGGACATAATATTAATCAGCGTATTTTTAGTGATGCCAGAATCGAAGCAGCTTCATTAATAAATAATGGTTTGTATAGCCTTGATAATGCCACAAGTGTTCAAACAACCGATTTTAAATCGATACGACGATTATACGGCGTTTATGCCTCCTTGAATTTTGGATTTAAGAACTTTTTATTTCTCGATTTAACGGCTCGTAACGATTGGTCATCAACGTTACCAAAAGATAATAACAGTTATTTCTATCCATCAGCAGGATTGGGCTTTTTATTTACCAATTTATTGGATATTGATCCTTCCATATTAAATCATGGTAAAATACGTGTTAATTGGGCACAGGTAGGTAATGATGCTGCACCATATCGAATTCAAAGTGTTTACGAACGTACAGATGTTCATGATCCTCTAAGTGATAATCTGAAATTTCCAATCGGCCAGGTAAATGGTTTTTCAGTTGAACAATCGAGAAAAAATCCAAACCTTAAGCCAGAAATGCAAACAAACTTTGAGATTGGTACCGAACTATATTTTGTAAATAATCGCATTGGTCTTGATTTGACTTATTATAATCAAACAACAAAAGATCAGATAATCAGACATGCCGTTTCAGCCAGTACTGGTTACAGTCAAAACTACATTAATGCTGGAGAAATAGAGAATAAGGGTGTAGAAGTATTGCTTCGTTTGAATCCTGTAAAAACGGATAATTTTAGTTGGGATATTGATTTCAACTATTCAAGAAATAGAAATAAGGTACTAAGTCTTACTGAGGGTGTTGATGCCATTACTTTACCCGGAGGATTTACCAGTCCAAGTATTCAGGTTAGGGTAGGTCAGCCATATGGTGTTATCTATGGTTCTTATTTTGAGAAAGATCCGGATGGTAACTTGATCGTTAATGAAACAGATGGATTGCCTGTAATTCAAAATAATCCAAGAAAAATAGGAGATCCAAATCCAGATTGGATGGGAAGCGTAAGAAATACTTTTAAATATAAGAATCTTTCATTAAGTGTTTTGTTTGATACAAAACAAGGAGGAGATTTATATTCAACGTCAATTGCTATTTTAAGATATTCAGGTCAGGTAGCTGAAACTGAAACAATGTTTGGTTATACAAGAGAAGATGAATTTGTTATTCCAAATTCAGTTAATATGATTGAGGATGCACAAGGAAATGTAAGTTATGTGCCTAATTCAACTCCAACTACCATTAATGATTATCATTGGCACAACTTATTCTCCGTTGATGATCAGTTTGTTTTTGATGCTTCTTATATTAAGCTTCGTGAGGTTACTCTGTCATATCAGTTACCAGTTGATTTGTTAAAGAAAACCAAATTTTTCCAAAGTGGAAGTGTTTACGCTTCCGGACGAAATCTATTGTTGTTCGGAACAAATATCCCACATATTGATCCGGAAGTAGATGCTGGTGCTACAACAGGAAACCTTCATGGTTATGAGTATGCAAACAGTCCTTCTACAAAGAGTTTTACATTTGGTTTAAATCTTGAATTTTAATTTAAAAGCAAGAATTATGAAGAAAATATCTATATATAGTCTCGTAGCCTTCACTTTATTAATCTTTGTGGGAGGCTGTGAATCTGATTTTTTGGATGTAAATCAAAATCCAAATGATCCAACAGAAGTAGAAACCGAATATTTAGTAGCGGCCGCCGAAGGAGCCCTGGCATATTATATGGGATTTGAAGTTAATCGTGATGCCTCATTAATATGTCAGCAATGGTCAAGCATATATACTCAATATTGGGATGTTGATAAATACAGGTTATTACCAACAGATTTTGATAATCACTGGAGCAATTTTTATGGTCAGACTTTATCTGATTTAAATGCTGCAATTAAATTATCAGAGCAACGTAATTCACCTAATATAAAAGCAGTTTGTATGTTGTTGCAAGCATATACATATCAAGCCATAACAGATATGTGGGGTGATGCTCCTTTTTCGCAGGCTATGCAGATTGATGAATATATTACACCTGCCTATGATAATGTTTCTGATATCTATCCGGCATTGCTTTCAATGATTGATGATGCTATAGATCTGATGGAGGGAGAGGAAGAACCCACTCTGTTATTACAGGATGTAATTTATAATGGAGACCTTACCAAATGGAAGGCATTTGCTCAAACACTCAAGCTAAGGTTGATGATGAGAATGAGTAATACTGATGAGTTTACTTCTTCAGATCTCACAGCTTTAATTGCTGAAGGTGGATTTATTGAGTCCAATAATGGAAATGCAATATTTACTTATGGAACTACAACAAATAATTATAATCCACTCTTCGAACGATTTACTTCTGCTGGTAGGTCAAATGATTTGGCTCCATCTTCAACTATTGTTGATTTAATGAATGACACTAATGATCCAAGACGAACAAACTATTTTGAACTTGCTTCTGGAACAACTGAATATATAGGTAATCCGAATGGGTACGGAGCAATAACAACTGAAAATTTATCAAGGTTACCTTCATGGTGGTATGATAGAAATGATCAGGCCGGAATGTCGAGGCCAACCTTATTAATGACCAGTTCAGAAGCATATTTTCTTTTAGCTGAAGCTGCAGCACGGGGCTTTTCTTCAGGTGATGTAAATGACTTATACAATCAGGCAGTTACTCAATCTATGTTGCAATGGGAAGTTCCTGAAGAAGATATCTCAACTTTTCTTTCTAATAATTCATATGTTGATCTGGATGGATTATATGTGCAGAAATACATATCACTTTATGATCAGGGCTTGGAAGCTTATAGTGAGTGGAGAAGGAGTGGTCTGCCAGTTTTAGCTGTGGCTGCAAATAGCCAGAATGGAGATCGCATACCAGTACGTTTTCCTTATCCTTACGATGAGTTTAGTACCAATTCTGATAATGTTCCCGATGATGATATAAACACTCCAATATGGTGGGATAGATAATTAATTTACATGAAGCCAGGGATATATCTCTCTGGCTTTCTTTTGGATTATCAAAAAAAATGTTAAATTTATATGTCCCATATTTCATAATCCAAAAAATTCCGCCTTGAAAACCAAGTTAGCTAATGTGTTTATTGGCTTACTTTTACTGTTCGTATATTCATGTTTTAATAAAACTGCTCATTGGTGGGCGCTTAAAACCCACTGATTATTAATTGTTTATTTTTAAGTTCTTTGACATTTTTGTAATCGTATTTCGTAAGCACCTCTCTTA
>NZ_JBNGOX010000036.1:0-59110 GCF_050589785.1 Carboxylicivirga caseinilyticus
TCAAAGGACTTTCAAATTACTCCGAATGTTTTCAAATTAATTTGAAAGTTTTGCTGGTTTTCATCAAACCAACATGGACTTTACCGGATGCTTACAATGATTTTATATCGGTGTTAATTTGGCCGGTTATTTAACCCTTAAAAAGACTATAATACTGACATAAATTTAACAGGTGATATTAATTAGGACAGAATTGTTTAAATTATTATTCTTTCATTAAATAATAATACCCACACTTCTTCTAGCTCTTGTTATAGCTACATATAGTTTTGCCCTCGTTTCATTTTTTAGTTTGTGAGTATTATCCTTAATCCATTTACTCATATCAACCGTTGGGTAGATGAGTATTCGTTCGAAGGTCTTTCCTTTTGACTCACCAAAATTTAGTGCTTTGTATGATTGGTTAATTTTTGTTGTACTACTCCATCTTAATTGGACAGGGTTATGAGTCTTAAGATATTCGTCTACTTCTGTTTTTTCAATAAAGAACACCCCTTCATGATTAGATGGATTACTTCTACATTCATCACATTCACAAGCAGGTACTGTTGGAAATTCAGGATAGAGCTTCGAAGAGAAATTACATATTTCCTTGTTGTTTCTATGCGAAACATTTAGACTGGTTTCATCAATATTGCCATTGATTAAAGTCTTACATTTTTCAAGTAGAAAATACTTTATACGGCCATCTTTGTAGTTCCCATTCTTTGCCTCATTATGTGTGAGATATGTTACTTGGCGAGGATCTCCAACCATTGTTACTTTTGATTTTGATTTAAGAAGTAGCTTAATGACTTCTAAATCATAACCAGCTAAATCCTGTACTTCGTCAATGTATATCTTATTAAAAACCTTTTCTAATCTGTCAATTACTGCACCATCCGATGCTTTATTACAATTATAAACAAACTTAGCTATTTTATCAGAATAGATTTTTTGTCCTATTGTAAAGTAATGTCTTTCAAAATCTTTAGTTTCACTATAATAGATAGGTCCTTGTGGCGTTCTACATTTAAAGCCAGATCTTTGATTAACTAATAACATGCCATTAATATCATAATCATAAAGGATTTCGTTTAATTCTCCTTGATATGGTTCAACTCCATGCTGAAGTAGAAATGAAAACCAAGTTTGTACAACAATGTTATTTGGGATACATTTCTGTAGTTCAATTATTTTATTTTTTATCTCCACCTCATTTTGTTCTGTATATGTTGTAATGAGGATTTTTTCCTCACTGTTATTAATTGCGTCATTAACAATATGAGTTGTTTTTCCTGAACCTGCAGCTGCTATTATTAATTTATTCATTTATCCAGTCAATTGCGTTAAGAATGTATTCAGGATATTGAAGTTTAACTTTAGATTCAAAAACTTTTAAAGCCCAATCTGTTTTATGATGCTTCATGTAATTAGAGATTGGTATCATTCCGTTGTACCTACTAAAATCAATTCCGATAACATCACATAATGTAGGGAAGTTATCTCTGTTTGCATCAGCAAATTGAGGCTCAAGAGTGTTTAAACCTTCCCTTTTATCAGCAAATATTCCAATATGATTACAGTTCCAGTAATCTTCGTATTTTTTAACTATATATAACTGGTAATTAGTATCATTATCTGTAATGACTGCTACTTTCTTATTCAGTTTTTTAGCTAATTCTAATAGCCTCTTAAAAGATAGGCCTGTTGAGATTACATCGATACCATTTTCGATTGGTAATACTCCATTATAAATGTCCATATATGCCTTTTGAACTATGAGTTCGTCAGATGGTCCTTCAACCAAGATTGCCTTATTACTTAGAATCAACCGAAGTGTATCAAAACCAGGAAGCTTTTTAAAATAATCTTCTGTAGAACTGTCTAAATCAGAAAATCTTGTGACTTGTTGTTCGTTTAATAAAATCAAATTATCAATTCCTAGTTTGTTAGCTACATAACTACTATGAGTTGTAATTATAATTTGCTTGTCATTTACGTTATTTACAAGGCTCTTTATAGTTTGATTTAATTTTGAATGAGATAAATGGTTTTCAGGTTCTTCTATAAGTATACAGCCAGCATTTTTTGAACTGTTTTTTGCTAAAGCAAGATTAGTCTTGACAAGACATTGTTCTCCTTTTCCAATATGAATGAAAGGCACCTCGTTTACATATGTTGTTAGCCCATTTTCCCAAGCATCTTTAGTGGCGAGGTCTACAGATATTTCAACAGATTTTTCACTTATTTGAGCACTTTCAGTTATACGCTCATTGATTTTCAAGACCGCCTTGTCTGTCATGAACGATTCTTTTAGCTTTCTATAAGCCTGAGAAATATCAACTTTCTCTTTTTCTCCGAGATCACTTTTAATTATTCTCGAAATATAGATGTCAGAACCATTATTATACCTTGAAGAAGATGAGTCAATTAAAATAGATTTAAAAGGAATTGACTTTGAAGTAATTGTTTGTCTTGCAAATGACTGCCAGGTTATTTTGTAGTATTCAATTGGAATGGTCAATACCTCATGCTTTATCAATTCCTGATATTCACCTTGATATTCATTATCAAACTCTATTTTTAAACTGACACCGGCAGAATTTTTTCTTTCGCTATTATTGGTTCCTTCTAAATATGCATAATCACCACTTTCCAAGAAAACTTCAATCAATATTGATGGAGGAGATATTGGATTGGAAGATGATAAACTATCAATATATCGTTTTTCTACTTGATTATTAAATAAATATTGAGATAGTTCACCTTTAATAAATTTTCCATTAATTATACCTGACAAGGCTAAATTAATAGCCTCTAATATGGTTGATTTACCCGTTTCATTATTACCAACAATAATGTTTAATTCAGGATTTAATACTAAAGAGAACCTACCATCAAATAACTTAAAGTTCTCAATATTAACTTTACTGATGTTGCTCATTTGTCAGGTTAGTTTGGTTTAACTTATTTTTATTTACAACATTCTAACTACATCAATTATACTTTGTGCTGTATAAGTATCTGGCACGTCCTTCGTTTCAAATACCATGAAGTATTTGTAATTGTCACCGGATTTTTCAGCCCATTTCTTACCCAACAAGTTTTTGGCTCTGCTGTCATCGTTATCTAAATGGTCACCTTTGGTTTCAATAAGAATTAGGTTGCCGTTTTGTGTATAGATAATGAAATCAGGGTAGTGGTCGTTTTTAAAACCGTTCAGGGCAAATCCTTTTCCTTTTTCAAGGTTTCGGTGCCAGAATAACACATTCTCCAAAGAGGCAATATCCATAATTACCTTTTGCTCAAAATTATTAACCGATGCTTCTCGCTCGTATAATGATTTATTGATTGGGCTACACAGGTTAATATGTGTTAATTCCGGAGGAAATTTAAAACTAGGCTTAACCATTATATTATTGGTGTCAAGCAATAACTGAAATTGCTCTTTGGCATAGTCGTTTTCCAATTCCTTAACTTTATCCTTTATTTTTCGGATATACAAGAACTCATTATTGATTATATCTCTAATCTGGTCGTTGTTCAAATCCTCAAAAACACGAGAAACATACTTAGTAATATCTTCATGTGAGATGGGGGTCATGTCGCCCAGCTTTCGCACAATAAGGGAAGTAATCTCTTTTATCTGTGTTTCTTTCGGTTTGGCCAGGATGGTATCTACCAAGATTGATTTTGCCCTGGTTGAAAGTTTCTGCATGGTAGCAGTATGCTTTGTTTCATTGTAATCAACCTGAAAAACTTCAGTAGCCGTATCATCAAAATTAATCTCGGTACTTTTTGAAGCAAGCTTAAATCCTTTTAAAAGACTATTCCGATTTAATAGTTGCTCTTTTTGTGTAAGCTCTTCAAATATAATTGTATCGTGAAGCTCATCGTTTGGAACTTTGCGATAGAATTGTGGTATCTCAATATCGGTTACTACATCAACAAAAGGTTCCTCAATCTTATATTTTTTCGGTTCTTTACCCATTTCTCGTAATAAATAGTCGGTATTATCTTCGGTATATGATTCGGCTTTTTGCTCAAAGGATTTTCCTTCACTTTCTCCTTTTTGAGTGATTTGCTTTACAATATCGTTGGTGTTACCAATTTGGTCAGGCGTTAATTCTGTTTCGGGATTAAAGTCAATCTCATCAACCTCAATTTCGTCAACAGCTCTCGGTGTCTCGTCATCGGTCTGTTTTGGTTCTGATTCTCCGAATAATTCGTTTTGCAACACTTCATTGTCCGATAATTCTGCTTCCGGTTGTTCTTCGGCATAATAATCATCCTTACTAAAGCCGGATTCTTGCAACGCTTTAACAATATTATCCAAAGTGTCTTGGAACTTTGAGCTTGCCGATAGTACGAAAGACAGGTTAAGAAGTGGTGTTTGATGCTTGGTGACATAAGGTTGACGTAAAACCCTGCCTAATATCTGCTCCACATCTACAGCTGATGATTTATCGGCTAATGATGCCAAAATATAGGCATTGGGGCAATCCCAACCTTCTTTTAAAGCATTAACGGTAATGATGTATCTGACTTCACAGTCTTTTGCCATTAAGTCAATACCTTTTAACTCATCTAAACCACTAACCTTAATCTTAATTTGTTCTTCGGGTATTTTCAGTTTGGTGAGTTGCTCTTTAATATGAATATAGGTGGTATTGTCTTTGCCTTTAATGTTCGATTGTGCCTGAAAAAGTATGATAGGTCTGATGTATTTACCTGTTACTTTTTCTTCCTCTAAAGCAAGCAATTCCAATTGCCTTTGGAGGTGTAAAGCACTTGTGATTACTTCTTCTTTTTTATGATGATTGTAAACAATAACAGGCAGCTTTACCATGTGTTCTTTTTTAAGAGCCATAGCATTTACAAAGCTTATGATATTGCTGTTCTCTTTTGGCGTAGCTGTTAAATCCAATACAAACGAAGGATTCAGGTTGTTTAGCATTTCAACACTTAAATCACTTTCGGCATTATGGCTTTCATCAACCACTACCACCGGATTTAAGGAACGGATTACATTTATAAGTGCTGTTTCATCCGTATCTTCAATAACCAGGTCATTATCTACAAAGCCACGGAATTGCTCTAAAGCTCCGTTTTGCTCATAAACTTTACGGTCGTCCTTCTTTCTTGAATTAATACGGATACTACTAAAGTTGAAAACGAAAATATTTAGTTGTTCCTGAACCGAAGTAGGGTTGAATCCAGCACCTTGAAGCAATTGCTCTTTTTCCAATACCTCTACACGGTTTCCAAATAAAGCGTTTAGCTTTTCTCTGTATGGATGAGTAGGGTTCGATAAATGACCAACGGTTTGTTGTAACAGGTTCGACCAGGGAACTAACCAAACAACCGCTTTAGGCTTTGAGGCATCGAACGATTTAAAAATAGAAGACAATGCGTTACAGGCAATAAAAGTTTTCCCTCCGGCAGTAGGCACTTTTACAGCTATGTGAGTAGCTCCCGGAATATTGTTTTTGTATGGTTTCATTCCTGAAAACGAACCATCGAGCTTAACCTGGTATTTACCAACTTTATCTTCCCAAAACTGATTAAAAGCTTTAGCTGAATCCTGATAAGTATTAACATATTCAAGAAACTTATCGAGGTCGTTTATTACTTGCTGTTGATATGGTTTTAATTCCACTTTTAAAAATCGTTAAATCGTTATTCTTCTAATGCCAATAATTTTTCAATCCATTTATTAAAGCGAGGGCATTTATCCCTAATGGTTCTCAAACCAATTTCTTCTGCTATCATTGAGCCATATAAAGGTTTTTTATAGCCTTTTATAATCCGTTTTAGCCTTTTTGATGGTGCTGTTGTAGCTCCATCATTTATATTTTCAGGATTGTCTGTATTGGTTGTTTCCACTAAATAATTGTAGTCGTTGAACTCATTTTCTTCAAAGCACTCATCAAAAGCTTCAATTTTGCTAAAAAGCAAACCTTCAAACTCATGTAGTTGAATATAAGGAATGAACCTGTTTCTGAGGTTTTCTTCAATATCTTCCAACATACCTTGTTCTAAATTGCTCATGCGTTCAGCCCTGTCAACTTTGGTATGTGCTTCATCCCATTTCGGAAAACCATGTTCTTTTTTCAATCCATAATAATCAATGAGTGTGGTGACAATTAAATTAGGGTCGTGCTTTAAATAATTACTAATCTCTTTTTTTAATGCAGCCCATGATACTATACCGCCACCTGATTTGGTAATTATTGCATTATGAGGGTATATGTTTTTCTCAATTAAAAGCGGACTTAATACATCGTTGCAAAAGGCTTGCTCTGTTTGCCCTTCACCTATTATCGTTATTCTTGTCATTTGGCAAAAGGTTGAGCTGAGTTAATAATGTTACGTTCCCAAAGTTCCCCTAATGTATGGTCATTAAGCCACAGTTGTAGGTCGGTTGAATTTAAGCGATTAAAAACCGATTGGTTTTCTTCAACACTTCTGTCAACGGTAACTATATCCTCCGGATGAAAGCAGTTAACCAAATTCACGGATTGGGTAGATAAAATCAATTGAGTTTTTTCTGACGCTGCATCAATTAAAGCAGCCAGCTTTTGAATAGCTTGTGGATGCAAACCTAATTCCGGCTCATCAATCACAATTACTTTTGGCGGTTCAGGTTGCATAAGCACAGTAGCTAAAGCAATAAAACGTAATGTTCCATCCGAAAACTGGTAAGCATTAAAATTTGAATTTGGGTCGCCCTTTTCTACCCATCTTAATTCAATTTCATCTTTATTCAACTTTTTGGGTTGAAGTATAAACTTATCAATATACGGTGCTATTGATTTTATAGTTTTTTCTATGCGCTTGTATAATTTCGGATGTTCTTCCTGTAAATAATACAAAAAGGCAGGAAGGTTTCTTCCATCTGTTTTTAAGTAATCATTATCGTTTATATCGCATTCACGGCGAAGCATTGAGGTTGCCGAAGTATCGTGAAAGTGATATATCTGAATGTTTGATAAGTATCTTTTCAGATAATTATTTCTATAAGAACCATCACGAGTAACTGATGTTTCTTCGACATTTGATTCTGTAAAATAGTTTTGATAATCGTTATCACGGTTAACATTGTAACCGGAACCTTCTTCTTTTATAAACAAGCCTCCCTCTTTGGTTTGAGCCAGGTTAAACCAATAGGCATTGTTATTTTGTGCATCTTCGGTAAATATCATTTTACCGTACATGGTTTCAGTCATCTTTCTACCAAAATGGAGGATGTTGTCTGCTTTTTCTTCAATTACATATCGTTGTAGATGCTGATTGAAAATAGCATGAACCATTTTAAAGAAAGACACAAAGTTACTTTTACCTGCACCATTGCTACCTATAAAAACATTGATGGGTTTTAGTTCCAACTGCATGTTTTTTACAGATTTAAAGCCTTGTATTTCTATATATTCTATCATAGTAATCAGGTTAAAATCGTGTTATATCCCTTGGGATTTTCTTAAATGTTATATGGTATTTCTGCATTAAACTATTGTCTAAAACACAATTGTCTGCATAAATAATATATTGCTCTGCCTTAGTTTTTAGTTTACGCAAAAAGCTATCATCTAAAGTTGTTAGCTCATCTTTGTAATAATAAAAGTAGAAAGCCGATGAATTAGCCACTCCTAATAAGTGTTCCTCCTTTTCGTTCACTTTCTCGTAGGGTTTACGAGTTTCGGAAAACCATACATACTCACGGATTTTATCTAAACCAACTTCTTCGTTTAGCATTTCATTATCTAGGAATAAAGGTTTGCCTAATTCGTAGAAGTCGAAGCTGTTTTCTATTCCATCAACTTTTTTATTTCCTTTTCCATACCCCGTTGTAACATTCTTAATCCTTTGTGCAGTTAAAGAATCAGCATAATTTTCCATTTCTATTAAAATGTACTTTCTATTACAGCTATCTTGCTTGTTCAAGTTTAGTATGGCGTGGGCAGAGGTTCCTGAACCAGCAAATGAATCAAGTATAATATCGTTATCCTTTGTAACAAAGGATAATATCTCTTCTAAAAGTTCTGTTGTTTTTGGATTTTTAAAAGGTGTTTTAGCTTGAGTAAAAATATCCTTCAATGTATAAGCACCTTTTCTACCATCTAATTCAATGACACTTGGAAGTTTTGCCCTATATTCATGTGCATATAGCTTTAATTCTATAATTTTTGATTCATCGTCACCAAAAAGGATTTTTTTGGAATCAAGCAAATTAGTCATTGTATCTTCTGGGAAACGATACCCCATTAAAGGTTCTTTACAAGGTTTTTTTGTGATAGGATGAATTATATCATATCTGTAACCTTCCTTTCCCGGGTTATGAACACTTTGACTACCAGTATAAATTCCTCCATAATCAATGTACTTATATCTATCAAAAGGCCATAAATATGCTTTGTTTTTTGAAAACCATTTCGTGTATTCCTTCTGAAGAGTCTCAATATCATTTGGAAATTTATTGATGAAATCTTGTCCTACCTCCAATAACTTATCTTTAACATCTAAATTTGGAGACTTCCACTCAGATTCAATCCATTTCTTACTTTTTGAATAACAAAGTAGGTATTCATGTTCATCTGCAATCTGTGTTGGATTATTATCTGTGGCATTTTTCCAAATAATATTTCCTACAAAATTTGAAGCTCCAAATATTTCATCCAATACTAACTTTAAGTTATACAACTCATTATTATCTATTGATATAAATATGATTCCATCTTTATCTAGTAGCTTGTAAAGCAATTTAATCCTTGGAAACATCATGCATAACCACTTATCATGACGAGATAAGTCTTCTCCTTCCTTTCCAACTACTTTATTTAGCCATTCCTTTATTTTTGGATGGTCAACTTTATCACTATATTTCCATTCATCCTTACCTGTATTATATGGAGGGTCAATGTAAATACACTTAACCTTTCCCTCATATTCAGGCAAAAGAGCTTTTAGTGCTTCAAGATTATCTCCATGAATTATTTTATTACCGCTATTGGTTTCTTTTTTGGTTTGTTTTCCATTGTCGAAACCATAGGAGTGTTCTAATATTCTGTAAGGAACATCCATGTGGTGGTTTATCACCTTATCTTTTCCTATCCAATTTAATGTTGGCATTGTTTATTTCCTGTTATTTATCCTGTTTGGTTGATACTATCAGTTCCCTGGCATCAACATTCAATTTCTCTGCAATTTCAATCATGGTTTCAATACCCGGCTGTGTTTCATTGGTACACCAACGCGATACAGTAGTAAGGCTTTTGCCCAATTGTTCAGCCAACCATTTGTTTGTTCTATTCTGCTCTGCAAGAACAATTTTCAACCTATTTATTTGCTTTCTTTGTGTCATAATACGCAAATTATGTGCATTTTTTTAACCAAGAAGCTAATTTATAAAACTTATATGAAATTAAGGAGTTTTCTTTTAGATAATTGTTTAGGTGTTTAGCTCAATTGAAAATCCAGTTGATTGGTAACAAGCTTAGTTTTATTTTGAGTAGATTGAGATAATTAAGTATGGTGAAGTTCAAAAAATATAATATACACTCAGATAGTGAGTTATATAATGTTGCTCCAATAAACAAGCTGAATTGATATTGAAGACTTCGACTAAGTATCGCTAGTAGAAAAAATAGATAGAGATTTGGTTGTAAGATTTGATTGTTTTTAAAGGACTAATCCCCTGACCAACTTTATTTATCAATCATTCCTAATTAGTAAGTGGAGTTAGGAGTAAAACTTAGATGGCAAGACAACATTACTATTCGTCGATTTCCACAGGATAAAAACTAACAATTATACCTTCTCCGGACAACAAACACTCAAGATAATCCATCGTACCACCCATTAAAAGCTTTCCAATTTTGACTTCACAGAAGAAAATAAATTTCCCAGTTTCATCTTCATTCTTGTATTCTTCAAATGATAACATTTCATAATCTTCTTTTGATGGCTTCCTGTTTAATAATTGCATTAAAAGCTGTTCCAAAACCTGTTCCTCAGCAGTATCAAAAGCATTCATAATACTCTGTTTTGTTACATTACTCGATTTTAAGAATTCTTTTAATCGAACTTCTTCTTGGATAATAGTTAGTTTTTTGCAAGCTGTCATTTAAATAAAGTATTAGTTCACAATCTTATCTGCGAAAGTATATGTTCGTCTTTTTGGCTAAGTTAGAAACTTATTATTCTTTTAACTTTTATTGAATATCAAACCAAGCAGCATGCCTGTAACTATGATGTTCACCTAAATCCACATATCCTAATTGATTTGTAACAAGCTTAGTTCCATTAATATTGGTTTCTGGCATATTGGCGTGGTGATGAACATAGATCCAGTAATCAATTTTCCAATCATGTATTAATGAATATTGCTCAGAAACAAATGCAGGATTGATATTGGAATTACGATAACACTCTGGATTACATATTTGTGTTGGAATATGATGTGTGGCAACTACCTTCTTTTTCGCTGTTGATTCTGGAATTGATATCTTTAAAAATTCCAGACTCTTTTCATGATGTTGATTGAATATCTTATAATCAAGCCTTTTGCCTTTATACTTGATTTGATGAAAATCACCAACTCCATGTTCTACAAATAAGGATTTCGACTCAGGTATATGCGACCAAAGTACAGTAAAGAAGAAATCAACATCATCAACTGTTATTACCTTGCTATTTACAAGATATACATTCTCCCTTATGCCTTCGTAAAATGGTTTGTCTAATATTCTTAAATCCTTTCCTGTATAAAACTCATGGTTACCCGGTATATAGTACACCTTCTTAAAATGATCGGATACATAATCGAAGAACCAATGTGTAAAGTGTTTCTTCCCCCAATAAGTAATATCCCCGGCCAGAATCAATATATCACCAACCGGTTTTATGGGATTCTTATGCAGAAATAAACTGTTTTGAGCAAATTCTAAATGTAAATCAGAACAATATTGCACTTTCATAAGGGAAGAAATAAATCGTTTAAAAACTAATGCCCTAAAATAATCATTTGCTCATTAGCTTTTATTAATTTTGACTGGACATATTAGAAAACATTATTGCGTTACTGACGCTTCTCCTCAGAAAAACCGCCAATTTAGAAGAGTACGAGAAGTCAGGAAGTGAACGCATCCTATATGGGTGTGTTCCTTTCGCTTGTTTAGTGTACTCTGGTGCTTGGCGGTACCTTCTGAGGCTAAATATAGCAAAGGGCATGCCCACCTTTTTATAGGGCTGTCACAAAGGAACAGGCCTATGGAAGATTTCAAAATTATTCAACCAAGTATTTCTGACTACTTTGATGGATTAAGCAAGGATACACTTGATGAGATTCTAACTCTTTATGATGGTCAAGAGATCAAGATATTGGATCTCATTAAAAAGTTTGAGCTCAAACCAATCAGTGTAAATACATTTCGAACTCATCTTTCACCAATCATTTGCCACGATTTTATCTGTCCTGATTGCCTGACCGTTTCATGGAAGGATCATTTGGCACGTAATAAGTATTCAATTCCTTATTGTCCGGAATGTAAAAATTATCTGTATTCTGATTTTGATCCGGTAAAAAATGAGAAAGAAAAATTATGGCGATCTAATGCTTGGAATTCATTTGGATTCTATTTTGATGAGAATACTACCGAACTAGATCCATATGAAAATTACACGATCACAAGACAAACTTATTCATCTTTGGATTATGAAAGTAAGGTCTTCTTAGGAAGCCTTGTTGCTAATAGCTTATCTGAGGACTTATCAACTATTCAGGGATGGCGTTTAAACAATGTAAAGTTTTACCCACTTCCTGAAATGACCAGAGAAGTAATGTCAAGACTTGGTTTTACAGATCGTACCCCGGAATTAATGGATATTGAAATAGCAACAGATGTTGCACAGGAACTTTTATTTCCACAAAAACGGCTTGAAGGAACTATCCAGGAACAGTTTGAATTATGGAAGAAAATAGCAGTTGGGGAATGCAAAGAATTGTTGATTAATGAGATGGAGGAATGTGGATTCCATCTTAGACAGGGTGAAATAGTCAATCAGATAATTAGTAAACTATTGGAAGACTATTCAGTTGGCCAGGTTTATAATATTATATGGAGAACAGTTAGAAATGCGACTCAGTTTTATGCAAAAACTGATAATAGGGTTTATGCAGCTAATTCTGTTATTCACAATTGCCAGATGTTAGGAGACAAATTTAAAGCAGAAGGCAAAATACTGGATAATTATACACGTCGCTATCATTCCTTTCAATCAGAGATTGCCAGGTATTATTTTGATTCTGTCTTAAAGATTGGAAATGTGGGAATTGAAAAACATCCATCACCGAAATGGCTATTAGGTTTTGAGAATTATGATATTTCATGAAGGCCAAGTCTTCAACTTTTTGGTTTTTTCGGGAGGCAACGGCCTCCCTTCATTCTTAATCTAATCCAAATACCAATGATTATAACAATTGAAAAAAATGACAATGCCAACAATTATTTACCGCTACCGGATGAAATAATTAAGAGATATGATCTTAAGGTTGGTGATAAGTTAGCAATGCTTCAAAGGAAACGGGGCGTTTTAGTTGTTCCTCTTCCGCATAAAATGGTTAAGAATCGCAACGGAGAAGATGTTAACCAGATATATGAAGTAGTTCAAAGAAATTTTAGAAGCGTTGAAGTAGAATATGTATCATGCTATTATTTTGACTATTATGTCGATGAAAATACCGGAGTGATTGATTATACAAGATTCGATAAATTTTATACTTCGGAGCAATCTGATTATGATACAAAATCATTTAAAGAAGCTTATCTGGATGCTTTGGACGGTGAAACTCCTCAAGAAAAAATGATAGATAACATTGATCCGACTACCCTTCATGATGAAATTGATTTTGGAGGTCCGGTTGGAAATGAAGAATGGTAATAGTCATGAAAGATTTTAAATCAATATCAGAAGAAGCATTCTCTCTAGGAATATGCAGAAAAGAATATGCTAATATTTTACAAATTAGCACTTCTTCATTGTATCGATATCTAAAAGAACCGCAAAAGGTTTCGGCCAAGTGCAAAGATCGATCAGTAGTGATTTGTAATTTGATAAACAAAGGGAAATCAACCTTTGGAGATAAATCCAAGTTTTCACATTGGCTATTTTGTAAGAATATTGCGTTAGGAGGTCCTAAGCCTATCGAGATGCTTTGTACTGTTGAAGGAACAAAGCAAGTAGATTTTTGCTTGAATAGAATTGAGTGGGGGATATTTGCATGATTATTAAATAAATTCTAAGAAATGAAACTATTTGAATTAATTAAACAATTTCAGTGGTCGGAACTGGAAGTTCGCCTTCCAGAACTTTATCCTGATCAGGAAAAGGATTTAGAGGGATTCAAAAAGGCATTCGCCAGATTACAATCATTAGCTCCTCTGGAATCCATTATGACAATTTTGGTAACTCCTATCAAGGAAGATTGTGATGAAGTGGAGTATGCTCATGTAAATGGATGTAAAACAAATCCTGAAGATGAAGAAGAAAATAAAATGACTTACTCATTGATGATTACTCAATGGCCTGAATGGCTGGGGATGGAGGTTTCAGAAGAAGCATTCAAGTATTATGGAGAGCTAGATACATTGGTACATATTCTTTGGGAAATGACCTTTGTCGGTTATAAAGAGGAGAGTGCAGCTGAATTTGATGAAGAGCTAAGAAGGCAGGATTTGGATAATAAAGAATAGAAAAACCAAATTAATATGCGAAAACTAAAAGACAGACTTCATGCTCAAAAACGTAAAAAGCTTTGAGATTTATTTGATTGGAAATATGCTTCGACAAATGCTCTTAGTAAAAACCATTCATTAAGATGTAGATGTAAAATGTGTGCTATTGAAAGATACAATAAATGGTATGCCAATAAACGCAATCGTATTGATGCTAGAGAAGCACTTGCAAATCCAGATGATTTTAGGATTTATGAGGTAAATAGGAGGATAAGAATGGCTCTGTGACACAATGTTTTTCTGGGAGTATAATCAAAATTTGACCTTTCAGCCATTTTATATCATTCATAATAAGTACTAAGGTTGTTAAATATTGTATAACATGTTTTTAGTATAACCTACTTAAACAATTTCTTCTTTGTGATAATGCGTGAGTTCTAGAAGCTCTATAATCTATTGGATTTAACAGCAATAAAATAGATTGACATCAGATAATAATAGTATGATATTTGCACATCGCTATTGTCGAGCCTGACTTTGATATGCTATATGTGATCAAATTCTATTGATTTCGAAATGTTTTAAATGAATTTCTGCACAATGAAACTGGTTTTTATTATTTTGACAATATCCTTGTTGACGTCGGTTATATGCGCTCAAGAGAATGAGTTTATTTATACAATAAGTGCCGAAATAGATGGAGAAAAACAAAATTTAGATTCAATATTAATTGAAAACTTAACTACTAAATTAAGTTTCGTACATAGTGAGCTACCCAATACAACTACATATGTAATAGACTTAAATACAAATAAATTTATTGGTATAAATAGCATATTATCAGATAATAATAAGTATTGGCAGTTAATTAGTAACACAGCAGGGGTTTTAAAGTTAAAAAATCAGATAGCAACAAATGAATTTACAATTGCTGTTTATGATATTGAAGGTAAGCTGATATTTATACAAAACGGAAAAGCTAATGTTAATAATGTGTTTGAATTAGCTATTCCCCATCACAAAATATATGTGGTGAAAATTTTTAACAATGATTATGCAATCGCGATTAGAGTATTTGGCTCTGAGCATAATGAAAGTTTTAATTTATCTAAGGTAGGCACTTCAAATTGGATTAATAATTTATCAAAATCTTATTCAGATAAAAGCAATGATCGAAGTTATTTTAATATTGGGGATAGTATAAGAGTTTCCGTATTTAAATCAAATTATTATACCTTTCCGTTAAATGATACAATTGCCTCATCAAAGAGTCATGTATTTAATTTGAATGAGGAACAAGTTGATGAAACCGGCATTAGTGATGCCTGGTTCGATATTTCTGCTTATGAATATCACGTTAACTCCTATAATGAAGGGATTGGAACAGAAGTGGTTTTAAATGATAATACTTCACCTATTGTTCCAGGTAATATTATAGTGCTGGATATAGATACTCTCGGATTGCTGCAAAAAGTTGTTTTTGTAGAGGTCAATAATGATAGTATCATTATCAAAACAACTCCTGTTTTTAGATGAAGTATTCGTTAATAAAAACTTTAAACTTAATACTGCGTTGATTGAACCCCAATCATTGCTTAAAAGCAATGCAACTAACCTTGAGATATCCAATGCTTTAACTGACGATAAAGGTTATATTCATCCTGTTAAAATAATATATTACAATCAATTTGGTGAGGCTGTAAAGCAAAAAAGTGCATTTGAAACCAAGGATATTTCATCAGATATTCCAATGGTTGAGATTCATAAAAATTTTGCCGGTTATGATCTTTAAGTCATCATAACAAACTATAAATGGCTTATTTCGGTTTGGAATGCCATTTTCGATTGCAAAGCATCTGTCACTATGATTTGTAATGGTTTCAAAACCTATTTGAGAGAATTTACCAGCAACGTCGATTGTTTTACGATCTTATAGGAACTAATTTTACGTGCTATCTCTTGAAATATTTGCATCATATAACTTTTACCAACACCAATATTCCCAGTAATTAATAAACCTTTGCTTAAGGAGTAAGTGGGGTGATAATTTTCGAAATCATAGTAATGAAAAAGATAAGCATAAACCATTCTATAAACTTTTATATCAATTTCATTTAGATGGAAGCTAGCAACTTTCTTTTTTCCTGTCGCTTCAATGATTTTTATGCAATCATTCGATTTAGAGTTCAACATAGAATTCATCATCATTTTTATTGGGTTTTAAAAATTTGGTATCTCTATTATTTTCTTCTTTTTCATTCTTCTCATTCTTGTTTGGTTTCACGAGCGTTTCACGGTTGTTTCGCTTTACGATCATGGGCGTTTCATCTGTGTTTCGGTTTCCTTGGTATCTGTCATAATTACAGATGGTTATCCGTGTCGTTTTGGGTAGTCCTTCTATTTCAATCATGTTCTGCTGTTCAAGTAGTTTGAAAAAACGGTTAACTCTAGATTTTGACCAATTAAAATCTTTAGAATAGGTCTTTAGGGATCTGATACTTTGGCCTCTTTTGCAAACGTATATACTATCACCTATAGGTACCTCTATGTCCTGATGGTTAACTGTTAACAAGAGATGTATCCAAGCATCTCGCCTCGTAAAAGGTTCATTTGACATATATAGCCAGTGTTCCATGATATTTCGATGTAATTTTATCCAACCTTCCATAGTTTGGTTGATTATATGGATGTATATCCATATTTTTGTGAAATAATTGATTAAAAAAGATTGATTAGCGTTGTGTGGAGGCAACGCTTTTTTTGTTGCGCTACTTTCTATTACGCAATAAGAAATCAGATGCTTCTTGATCAAGATCGCTCTCTGTTCGTACTCGGTTGGTTTCCAGGAGCCATCTGTCAATTTCATCTTTATCGAAGAATAATTTTCCTCCTCCTGGTTTGCTGTATGGAATTGAATATGTGCTTGTTAGCTTGTAGAGGTAAGAGGGTTTGAATCCTGTGTATTCTACAACATCATTAAAGGACATCGATTTTTTCTGCGATAGTAATAGCTTTTCGATTTTAGTTAATCGATCATTTATGTTTTCGTAATGATCCATGTTATTTAAATTAATGATTATACATGGATACCAGCGCTAGTATCATTTATTAATGAACATTGCAAACCAACGAAAACATATCAAATCAAAGAAGTTCATATCGCAAGTATGACAATGAAAAGTTTAGTAAGGTTTAGATTGTCAAGTATATAGTGTTTTGATATTAGTGGAAAGTTATTTGTACTATGACAATGCTTGTTTATGTATAAGTTCAATTTCATCGTCAGAGTAGACTTTCAACCTGTTCTTCTTTTTAGCAGCTAAGCCATTGTCTGATAAATTTGGATTGATTTCATCAAAAACAAAGCGATCTCTAATAACAGGGTGAATTTTTCCAGTTATGCATTCCTTTGATAAAATATGGATAAAAAGAAAAAAAGTACTTTCCTTTTCTTTTGAGACAGAGAATGTAGTTCCCAACTTAGAATCACTGGATATTAGATCAATTAAATCATCTACACTACAATTAAATAATTTATGTCTTCGGTTAAAATAACTACATATCTTTCTAAATACAGATAAATCACCTTTACTTCTATAAGTAAATTTTAAAGGTGCAGGTAGGTTTTTGAGTTCACTTAAAAATAACTGATAGAATCTAGCTAATTTATAAATAGAGGCACCTTTTGTTTCATTGATAAGATCAATGTGCTTTTGTGATGAAATTCTTTTTTCTAATTCTCTGATACAACTTAAGCGCGTGGGAAATGGTAATAAGTGTATATCTGTGGCGAAACACTGAAACATCGTCTGGTAACCAATTGAGATGTAATTATTAGTGGTCGTAAGAAATAAATCATCTGATTTTGCATGTTTTAGTATGTTACTGCAGAAATTAAATGAAAAATTTTCCACCTTCTTATTACAAATTTTATTCTCGAGGATGTCAATAAAAGTATACTTAAAAATAGCATCGCTTTTATAAGTATCAACCCAAACATGACTTGAAGAGAGAAGATTAATGAATTGTCGTTTAGCATGTCTTTTTAATATTTCAATTGTTGTGCTGAAATGTGACTGTATATTTAGACTTAGCCATTGATATAGTTTATTGTTCTCACAATTTGCAAGAACTTTATTTTTGAAGTCATTAAAAAGGATGTCGAATTGTGTTTCATTTAAATTTATTGGAGAGATAGGTTCGTGTTTGGATAAATCACAGTAATGCAATACAAAATTCTCTATTTCAACTCTAAGTTGAGCTAAAAGTGTATTAATTTCAAGTTGACTATTGTAATCTTGGTTTGTGTTGTGGTGATAAAAAAACTCTTTGTATGTTTTTACGTTATGCTGAACTTTTAAATTATTTTCAATATTGGGCTTTGTAAAGAGTTTACTATATATTGATTTCATATTTATTAAAGAGTGATGGTTGGAATAATATTGGCAGCTTCTTTGTTCTTTTGATCAACAATCTTGGCATAGATTTCAGTTGTCCTAATTTCTTTATGGCCAAGTCTTTTTGACACAGTATAAATGTCCGCTCCGTTTTCAAGCATAAGTACAGCATTTGTATGCCGGCTCGAATGGAATGTAAACTCCTTGTAAATGCCAGCTTTATAAGCCCACTTCATTAAGATATTTGTAGTCTGGGCGGTATATTTTAGGTTTGGAATTACTATTTCTTCTGGCGCTCCTCTTTCTCCAAGTAAATCTCTAGCATTTTGGCTAATATATAGGTACTCTAAACCATCAGTTTTTTTTTGAGTAAAAACAATTCTTAATTCATCTTCATTCTCCCGAACTTCCTTCCAGGTTAGCTTTTCAATATCAGAATATCTTAAACCGGTTAGGCATGCAAATAAAAAAGCTTTTTTGATACTTGGGATACGACATTCTGCTTTTGCCAATTTTTGAACTTCACTATGAGTTAAATAGGGACGTTCAACTTCTGCTTTAGGAAAACCTTTTACTCGTTTTCCTGGATTGTCATAGATAATTCGATCTTCAAAAGCTTGATTTAATGCAGCTTTAACTTTTGCAAAATAGGATAATTTGGTATTGGGAGATAATTTCTTGCCTTGAGGAGTTATCGCTTCTTTATCCAGATATTCCTTAAAGGCCTTAATTTTTTCATCGGTAAAATCTTTAAATAGAAGCTTAATGCCGAAGTAATTTGTTAAATGTTTGTAGCAGCTATCCCAATTACCATGATTACCTTTGCTTTCAAAGCGTTCGTCAGTAAGTTGTTTGAAATATTCAATAAAATTGGCATTAATTTTTGAATTGCTTTGAAATCCATATTTCCCGGAATCAAATTCAGCCTGTTTTTTAGTCTTTATTTTCTCAGCTAAAGTAAGTGTGTCTTTGTTATCCTGTTTTTCGGTCAGAGTTTTTGGCTTGTCAAAAATAGTTAAGTTAAGGTTTTCGAACTCCCTATTGTGCTTGATTTTACCGTTTTCATCTTTTGTGTATCCCTTATAGTATTCAAGGAATAAACTAGTTTTTCCATTCTTTAGCTTTCTTTTTCTAAGACTAATTTTCATTCTTTACAACTTTTACGATGAGAGTTGTAAAAATATGGTAAAGAATTGTAAAATAAAAGTCAAGTGAACGAAAAGTAATTAATCATTTTATATGCGACACTATTTATTGTTATTGTATTTAATTGTCATGTATATAGTGATTTATATTCCTTTGGTTGTGTTTTATTTTACTCTATTTGACTTTTTGTTTGATTCCGAAAAATGGCTATTTACTTTCCGATACAGAAATTCTTAAAGATATTACCCAATATTTCATCAGTGTTGATCTGACCAGTTATTTCACCTAAGTAATGCAATACTTCTCTGATATCCTGTGCTAAAAAGTCACCACTGATACCAGATGATAAACCTTCCGAAACTCTTAAGATGGCTTCATATGAATTTTGAAGAGCTTCGTAGTGACGGGCGTTGGTAACAATAACTTCGTCATTGTCCAATGCCGTAAGATTAACTGTCTTAAGTAATTCTGAGGTTAACTCGTCAATATTGGTATGAAGTTTAGCCGAGATGGGCACAATAGCATCCGTACCTGTTAGTTCCCGGAATGAGGTTTCGTGGAAGCGATTCTCAACAACAATATCTTCAAGCAGGTCTGTTTTATTTACCACAACAATTAATTGCTGACTTTCATTCATCCTGCTTTTAACATTATCAATGGCTTCATGAATCTTATCATCCGGATCGTTCACGTCGAGCATCAGAAGTACTATCTGTGCCTTACTGATCTTATTGTAGGTTCTTTCAATTCCCAGAGATTCAATTTTATCAGCAGTGTCCCTTATTCCGGCTGTGTCAATAAAACGGAAGGTGATGCCTTCAATGTTTATGGTGTCTTCAATAACATCGCGGGTTGTGCCGTGAATATCAGAAACAATGGCTTTCTCTTCCTGCAGTAAAGTGTTCAGCAAGGTTGATTTACCGGCATTGGTATGACCAACAATGGCAACCGGAATACCATTTTTAATAACGTTACCTAAAGAAAACGATTTTATCAGTTTTGTCAGTAAGGTGGAAATATTTGTTACCAGTTTAGTTAGTTCATCACGATTGGCAAATTCAACATCTTCTTCGCTGAAGTCTAGCTCTAACTCAACCAAAGAGATAAAATTTAATAATTGTGCTCTTAGATTGATTAACTCATTTGAGAAACCTCCCCGCATCTGTTGCAAAGCCACTCGTCGTGCAGCTTCACTTCTGGAGGCAATCAAGTCGGCAACTGCTTCAGCCTGACTTAAGTCCATCTTACCATTTAAAAAGGCACGTTGCGTAAATTCGCCTGGTTTGGCTAATCGCGCACCATGTCTGATTAATAATTGAAGAATCTGTTGCTGAATATAGGGTGATCCATGACAAGCAATCTCAGTTATGTCTTCACCGGTAAAGGAATGAGGATCTTTAAATAAGCTGATAAGTACTTCGTCGATACTTGTTTCTTCGTCTTTAATGGTTCCAAAGTGAATGGTGTTTGCTTTTTGATTGGCTAAAACTTTACCTTCTTTGGCAGGTTCAAAAATATCTTGACAAATGGAAAAGCTTTTTGGACCAGATAAACGAATAACGGCAATGGCTCCCATGCCTTGGGCAGTTGAAATTGCACAAATAGTATCGTTGAATTGCATAACTAAATTTTTTGCAAAAGTAGTAAGAATTTAATTAGGTGTTTTTGATTCTGCCATTGTATGTACTATGACCTTACAAAATAAGCTTGTTGATTAATTCGTGTGTGAACCCCTCAACAATTTTGTGAGGATTATCCATTAGAACAAGTTCATCGATATATCCTTCAATCATGTTAAAGGGGAACTCAACTATTTTGTTATCTTTTAGATAAATATTGGTTAGCATTTCAGCCTGTAACAGAAGCTCACATCTGCTGGTAATACTGTTTTCACTGAAATCAATTAACCACAGCGATTCCAAATTTGAAATCACCTTTGGAATGTTTTCAAAGCGGTTGTTTGCCAGATAAAGCTTTTCTAAATTAAAAAGCTGAGCCAGTTCGAATGGTAAATCGGTTAATTGATTAAGTCTGATATCAAGAATTTTTAATTCTTCTAATTGACTTATTTTTTCAGGTATTGATGAAATGTTGTTTTCCCTAAGATCCAACTGTTTTAAATGTTTAAATTGGAAAATCTCTTCCGGTATATCATTCCCGAAACCTGATTTAAAAACATTCAGGTGTGTTACCTGATCATCTTCATCTAATTGATAACCTTTTAAAAACCATGTTAATTTTTTATGCTCTTTTAAAGGATTTCTGAGTTTACTATTCAGTTTATCTATCAGTTGTAAATCTGACATAAGAAATCATTTTATTATAAACTCTCGTTTAGGATAGCATTGATAGCTTTCCAGAATTTATAATGAAACTCCATGCTGTCCTCATCAATCCATTTGTTTAATGATTTTTGCGGACCATTGGGTACAAATTGAAATTTCCTGGTTTTTAAAAAGAACTGTGCCCGTTCGGGATGAAATTGCACGGCCATAACATTAGGGTAGTATGAATGGAACATACCTTCGATTATCTTCTCATCCAACGAGGTGGCTCCAACCTTAAAGCCTTTACCAAGTTTTTCAACTGCCTGATGGTGATAGCTGTTTATTTGTGGTTTTTCTGTAGCATCAATGTCTAATAAGTCTACGAAAAAATAGTCTTTAAACTGAATTCGGTGAAAGTGTGATCCTGCCAATTTTTTTTGGCCAGTAGAATGAGGATAATAGTTTCGATGAATCTCTTCATTGGAAAGGTTGGATAAGCCCTTTTTTTCACTGCTATTGAAAATTTCAGAAGGAATATCCTGAATAATTGTTCCTCCAGTGGCTACATTCATGGTTTGCATACCCAGGCAGATACCCAGGATGAAATAATCTTGTTTGGCATCCAACAGAGGTTTGAAGGTTGCATCCTGATATCCACCTAGTAGATGAAATAAAAAGGACGCTTCAAAATAGTGACGGTAGGGATCAGTAACTTCAGTTCTTGGATGCGGTTTTTCATTATACATTGCTGGTGGGATATCTGGGCCACCAAAAAATATAATACCATCACTGTTTGTAAATAACTCGTTAAAGGTGGCGCTGCATTTATTTTTACAATATAAACTATCCAAAAATAAGGTGTCAGTCACTCTTATCAGATCCATTTTGAAACAACTTATGGTATCAAGCATTTTGGATGATTGAGAATAATCATAAGCTTCATCTTTGTGATATACACCTGATAATTTCATTGTACTGAAATCAACTTGTCCACTTTTTTGAAGTGCATACATTACTTCGATAGTTCCTTGAGTAGGATGTGCCAATAACAGATGTTTTTTTATTTCATCCGGCAGATTATCAGCAAGAACAGAACAACTAAAAAGAAATGCAAAAAGTTGAAGGGCCAAATTTTTGAACGTCATAATCTGAACTCGAAAAATTAGGGTGATTAATCATTTTTATTTTGTAGCAGTAAAGATATTAAAACTTGTTGTTCAGCAATGTAATTAACTAATAATCATTTAAAATTATAAGTAATAACATTGATAATCTTATGATTTGGATTTTTTGTCAATGTGCTTTTTAAAATAAATTGAAACAAACAGGATAGTAAACGGTTATTTACAGTAAGAATTTAAACACAATACTCTTTAAATCAATAAATGCTAATAAATCTTTTACCCTATGAGTGTTTTAGTTAAAAAGGATTCAAAAGTTATCATACAAGGTTTTACCGGAAGTGAAGGTACATTTCACGCAACTCAAATGATTGAATACGGAACGAATGTTGTTGGTGGTGTAACACCTGGAAAAGGAGGAACCCGTCATCTGCAATTGCCGGTTTTTAACTCAGTTTCAGAGGCTGTTGAAAAAACAAAAGCTGATGTTTCAGCTATTTTTGTACCCCCTCCATTTGCTGCCGATGCCATCATGGAAGCAGCAGAAGCCGGTATATCTGTAATTGTTGCCATTACTGAAGGAATACCAACATCAGATATGGTTAAAGTAAAAAAATATCTCGATGGCAAGGATGTTCGTTTAATCGGACCTAATTGTCCGGGTGTAATAACTCCTGGAGAGGCTAAAGTGGGCATTATGCCTGGATTTATTCATCAAAAAGGAACGATTGGAGTTGTTAGTCGTTCTGGTACATTAACCTATGAGGCTGTAGATCAGTTGACAAAGCAAGGCTTAGGACAAAGTACTTGTATTGGTATTGGAGGAGATCCTATTATTGGAACTACAACAAAAGAGGCAGTTGAACTACTAATGAACGATCCGGAAACAGAAGGAATTATTATGATAGGGGAGATTGGTGGAAGCATGGAGACGGATGCTGCTCGTTGGATTAAAGAAAATGGAACCAAACCTGTAGTAGGCTTTATAGCTGGTCAGACTGCTCCCAAAGGAAGACGAATGGGGCATGCTGGTGCAATTATCGGAGGTAAAGATGATACGGCAGCAGCTAAAATGAAAATCATGCGCGAGTGTGGTTTATATGTTGTTGAATCACCTGCTGATTTAGGTTCAACAATGGTAAAAGCTTTAGGCAAATAGAAAGATTCGTATACTTCACATTAAAAGCCGGGGTCACTAGTTTGATTTCGGCTTTTTATTTCCTTTCATGTTGCTTGGTTCGACAAATCTCAAAAATAGGACGATTGCATTCATTTTTTTAAAAATGTGGTGAAAAGCTGATAATTGTTATATTTTTGTTGCTGCATTTGATTCTCAGGCGAATTCGACTATAAAAGTTGAATGTTCAAAAGAGATTTTATGGATGAAATTGCTGAACCGTAAGATATAGAGTTTAGCATATTTATAACTTAAATAAGACAAAATTATGAAGTTATTAGAAGGAAAAACAGCTATAGTAACAGGTGCTGGCCGTGGAATCGGAAAAGCAATTGCTTTACGCTTTGCTCAGGAAGGATGTAATATTGCATTCACCGATTTGGCCTATAATGAAGCTGTTCAGGAAACTGAAAAAGAGCTTGAAGCACTTGGAGTTAAGGCTAAAGGATATGCTTCTGATGCGAGTAACTTTGAAGACACTCAAAAAGTAGTTGCTGAAATCGTAAAAGATTTTGGTGCTGTAGATGTATTGATCAACAATGCAGGTATTACAAAAGATACTTTGTTGATGCGCATGACTGAAGATCAGTGGGATGCTGTTATCAACGTTAACCTTAAATCGGTATTTAACTTTACCAAAGCTGTTCAGCCAACAATGTTGCGTCAGCGTTCAGGTTCAATTATTAACATGAGCTCTGTTGTTGGTGTAAGCGGTAATGCTGGTCAGGCCAACTATTCAGCTTCTAAAGCAGGTATGATTGGTTTTACTAAATCGATTGCTAAAGAATTAGGTTCCCGTGGAATCAGAAGTAATGCTATTGCTCCTGGTTTTATCATTACAGAAATGACAGGAAAATTACCTGAAGAGGTTAAGAAAGACTGGGAAGCAAAAATTCCTTTGAAACGTGGTGGAACTCCTGAAGATGTTGCAAACATCTGTGTATTTCTGGGTTCTGATTTGTCTTCATATGTTAGTGGACAAACTATTCATGTTTGTGGTGGAATGAATATGTAAGAAAAATACAAAATCATAGATAAAGGGTGGTTTTTTAACCGCCCTTTTTTATTTTTATGGTGTCTTTGGTTTGATTTTTGTTATTATGCTAATTATTCAATCCTTAGCCAATATTCAAGAGGTTGTTCTGATGGAAGTAAAGAGGTTGGTGATTCAATGAGCTCTTGGTAAGATACTTGTTCTATGATGAAATATACACTTTCTTTAATCCTTGCAGTATTGTTGGTTGCTTGCAGTTCAACAAGTTCTATTATAAGTTACGAAATTCTTCGTCCGGCAAAATATACTGTTCCTCCAGAAGTTAAGTCAGTTGTATTAATTAATAACAGCTATCCTTATGAGCGAAAGGATATTCATATTGCAAATATTGATGGACAAAGTCAGGTGCTGGATACTTCCTTGTTTGTAGGTTACCCTGATTCTGTTTTGGTTAGTTTAAGGCACTCTTTACTTTACAAGAACTTTTTTGATACAGTCTACTACGACACCATTCATTATAAAAAAGTGTTGCCAAGTAATCCGATTGAAAAATTATCAGAAGAGCAAATCAAAAATATTTGCGGCAAGTATAATGCTGATGCTGTATTGGCATTAGAAGCTTATGTTTATGGAACAAAGTTGGAACTTGAGAATCATCCTGAAATTTGCTTTTCGACTTTGGGGGTTTATGGGTTTAATTATTGGCGTATGTATGATGGATATACCTATGAATCAATAATAAGCGAAATGCAAAAAGATACAATCTATTGGTATGGTGATGGTTATAATATGGATGTTTCATTAATCGGTTTTCCTACATTGGAAAAAGCCAATACAGAATTTGCTTTTTACATGGGTGATGAATTTTCTGGGATGATGGTTCCTGAATGGGAAAGGATTGAACGTAATTTATTTATTAAAGGGAATAGCTATTTTGTAGAAGCTAATGAATGGTTAGGTAAAAACAATACAGATGAAGCACGTAAATTGTGGGGTTATATTTATGAGAAAGGGAAAGAATTGGAAAAAGCCAGGGCTGCTCATAATATAGCCGTTACCCTTGAGAGAGAAGGAGACATTAATAACGCATTAATATGGGCGTTCAAGAGTTATGAGGTTTATAAAAGAATGATGAATTCACTTTATAAGGAAGAATCGGAGGATGCGAAGAATTATTATGTGTATCTTACTCATCGTAAAAACGAAATAATAAGATTAGATGAACAAGTTGGGGGTGGTTAGTAAATTAAAAAAATCAATTGTCATTTTATGTCTTGGTCTGATAGCATGTTCAAATTCAATACCAGAAGATGATAAATTTATTCAGGCATTTAATCAGATAAGTATTAATGGCTTTGTCAGTGCTTGTGTCGTTGATATCAATTCAAATGAATCTGTGGCTTCATTAAATGAGCAAAAAAGATTAATTCCTGCTTCATTAACCAAGATATTTACTACTGCTGACGCATTGGAAATATTGGGAAGTGATTTTCGATTCGAAACACAAATTTATTCAGTTTCTACCTCAAAGAAGAATAATTCAATTATCATAAAAGGGGGAGGTGATCCAACCTTGGGTTCTGATCGATGGGATTATACAAAAGAAGAATCTGTCTATAATAAGATATTGAATGAATTGAAGAGACAAAACATTCAAAAAGTTGAAGATATCTTCGTTGATGATTTCCTGTTTTCGGGAATCAAGTTTCCATCCAAACGTAATTGGGAAGATATCGCAAATTATTATGGCGCTCCTCCAAGTGGTTTGTCATTCAGGGAAAATGCTTTTAAGTTGACTTTGTCATCACCCAAAAAGGTGGGGCAGTTATGTAAAGTTGTAAAGTGTGACCCAGAAATTAATAAAGAATTAAAATGCTATGTGTTAAGTTCTTCAGTTAATAAAGATAGCGCTTATATCTATGGGCACCCTGAGATGGATAACTGGTATGTGAGTGGTTCAATACCGGCTGGCAGAGAAGCCTTTGTTATTAAAGGAGCATTGCCTGATCCAGCTCAGACTTTAGGTTTTAACTTCAAAAAATTTCTGACAAAACATGGCATTCAGGTTGTTGGTGCTATTAAAAAGATCAAAACCGATGATATAAAGAACAAAAAGTTGTTGCTTAAGCTTGAATCCCCCAGTTTATTGGAAATAGTTAAAGTGATTAATAAGAAGAGTTTCAACCTTTATGCTGATCACGTTTTTTTTCAATTGGCTTTTGAAAAAGGTAAAAAAGCAGGTTGGGATAATGCATCCTCAGAACTCAATTTATTTTGGAAAAGCAGAATTGATGGTTTTACCGGTGCGTTCAATGATGGAAGTGGATTATCTCCTTTTAATCGATTTTCATCCAGAGATATGGTAGAGGCATTGAAGTATATTAATCATCAAAGTTATTCAGAAGATTTTCGACAGTCGTTATCAGTGGCTGGAGAAGATGGTACACTTAAGAGCTTATTTAAGACTGAAGAAATCGATGGAAGATTTATAGGAAAGAGTGGATCGATGAATAATGTATTGTGCTATTGTGGATACCTGACAACTAAATCGGGTAAGGAATTAGCGGTTTGTGTGATGGTCAATGGGTTTACAGAATCTTTTTCTGATGTAAGACAGAATATTGCCAATGCCTTAAAAGAAATAATGCAGGATCAGTGAGAAAACTGTAATTTTGCATTTATACAACCGGGTTATGGGATTAGTTTTGATATTCTTATATGTTTTATTGCCAGTATTGGCTATATTTCTTTGTAATAGATTTGAGTTTTTAAATAAAATAGGGACTGTAGTTCTTTGTTATGTTTTTGGTTTAATTCTTGGTCCTTTGGGAGCTTCTAATGAAGAGTTTTATAAACTGCAGGACACTATCATGGAAGTAACGGTACCATTAGCAATTCCTTTGATGCTTTTCACTTCTAATGTTAAAGGCTGGAGAAAGTTGGCTCTCAAGCCATTTTATTCATTAATATTTGCCTTAGTTGCAGTTTTTATTTCGGTGATGTTAGGTTTCTTCCTGTTTAATGGGGAATCATTGCCAGAATTTAGCAAGGTAGGTGGTATGCTTGTAGGTATTTATAGTGGTGGAACTCCCAATCTTGCGTCTTTAAAAATGCTTTTGAATGTAGATGAAGAGGTTTATCTGGCTGTTCATTCTTACGATATGGCAATTGGAGCCGTATATCTCTTTGTATTGATGGGATTGGGGCAAAAATTATTTGGTTATGTATTGCCTTCATATAAGCCTCAAAAGTTGAATGATTGGAAAGAAGCTGATGCAACCTCATTGTGGTTAGTACTTAAAAATAGCTCTCAAAGAAAACGCTTACTTATTGTTTTACTTATAGCACTGGGATTGGTTGCTGTGGCTGGTGGAATTATGATGCTAGTTTCGGAATCGATGAAAATGGTGGTCTTTATCTTTTTAATTACCGCATTTGGTATCATTGGTTCTTCATTTAAAAAGGTTCATAGTACAGAGGGTACATTTGACCTTGGCATGTATCTGATTCTGATTTTTAGTGTTGTTGTTGCTTCTAAGGTTAGTGTGAATAATTTTACCAATATAAATCCATCTATCTTTGGCTATATTACTTTTGTTGTGTTTGTTAGTCTGATACTACATGTTTTATTGGCCAAAATTAAAAAACTAGATGCTGATACTGTAATTGTTACCTCGGCAGCATTGATATGTAGTCCTCCTTTTGTGCCTGTAGTGGCAGGGTCATTAAAAAACAGAGAGATCATTGTTCCCGGACTTACCATTGGTTTGATTGGTTATGCTGTTGGTAACTATCTTGGTTATGCGATGGCGATGTTGTTAACCTGGATTTAAAACAAATAATTAAGTGTGATGTAAAGACCTGATGTGCCATCTTGTTTATTGGCTGCAATTCCATAGTCGGCAGAGAGAACAAAATTTTCGTTGAGCGCACCTTTAAGACCAATGCCATAGCTAAAGTGTAACTTATCATTAGCTTCTTTGAAATAGAGTGGGTAATCACTACCTAATTGGTTTCGGGCCTCTGTTAAATCAATTTTATATTTCTGGGTGATCATACCCATGTCAACAAAATAATTCGAACCGAGATAAAAATCTTGTTTGAAAAGTTTTGTTCTCCATATTTTCCAACGTAATTCAATATTGGCAAGTAAGTTACCGTCACCTACCACTCGGTTTCTGCTAATGCCTCTCAATGTTTTTGCTCCTCCCAAACCTTGGGAAGTGGCCGAAGTTAGCACGCTGGATGCCATATGTGGCAATAGATAAAATGGAATATCACCAGAGAGTTTGTGCTGCAATCCAATCCGGTATGCAAAAATGAGATTTCGTTTCGAACTTAATGCAAAATATTGGCGATGGAACAGGTTTATTCTTGTATATGAATGATCAAAACTTGAGAAAAAAGAAGGCATATAAATAAAAAATAGCTCAGTCCATATACCCTTCGATGGATTAGCCAAAATATCCCTTGTGTCATACGATAGTCCAGCTTTTAAATAGGCATGACTACCACCATTAGCCTCCTCTTTTTTTATGATTCCCCAATCGATGTATTTGTCGTAAAGCCCCGGTAATTCGGGTAATGCATTTTCTTCATCTTGCTTTCGGTTTAGCTTTTCAATATCAATTGATTTAATGTTGAAATCAAAGAAGGTAAAACCGGCCATCCATTCCCAGGGTGAATCCGTTGACCCCAAACGGCCCTTAAAGTTTGTAAGGATTCTGAACATGTCGCGATGATGTCTGTAAAACACACGAGATATATACTCATTTGATGAATCATCTTCCCATTCCTTGTCGTAAACCGATTGATAACCATTGAATCCATAGAAATCCATTGTTAAATCACGGAAATAAGTTAAATCTACGGTTGTTCTTATATTTCTGATGGTCATTGGTGAATCATAGTAACACCTTAGTAGGGTTGAGCCTGCAGTGTATTTTGAAGCTTCCATGTATAAGGAGTGATCGTATTCAGGGTAACGACTCCCATCTCCATACCAGTACAAATTAGTTAAACCTCCGTATTGAAATCCTAAATCGGCATCAAACGATATGGCTGGTAATAAACCAAAAGTAAATCCTTCTTTTGTGTAGGTTGTGTCCTTTTGAGCTAATAGCCCAATGTTAATGACGAAACCAATAAATAGGATTACTGCAATTTGTTTTGGTATGTATAGATTTTTTTTCATGATGTCAAATTAGTGAATTTGGTTCATATGAAAAATAAAAGATCCGCTAAAAACTAGCGAATCTTATTGATGTGGTAAATCTGCCTTTAAGTTATTCTTCTTTTTCCTGAAGCGATTTAAAGCCTTCCCCTAATATTTCTGATGTATCCATTACAGTTAAAAAAGCCTCTGGATCAATCTGGCTAATCATGGCTTGTAATGTGCTCACCTCTCTTCGTGTCACAACTGTAAATATTACTTTCTTTTCCTTCCCACTATACATTCCTTCTCCGGTAAAATAGGTACCTCCACGTTCCAGACTGTTTAAAATTCTATCTTTTATCACTTCATGTTTATCAGATATAATTATTAGTGCCTTCTCATATGATATTCCATCAAGAGTTATATCGATTACCTTACCTGTAATGAAAATTACGATCCAGGAATACAATGGGATTTTCCAGTCTTTAAACACAACTAAACCAGTTAGTACAATAATTGAATCTACAATAATAAGAAATTGACCTACTGATATTTTTGTGTACTTATTTCCAATCATGGCTACAATATCTGACCCTCCTGATGTTGCCTTGGCTTTAAAAATCAGACCTAAACCAAATCCGATAACGATGCCTCCAAATACAGAAGAGAGTAAAAGGTCGTTTTGGAGTCCTAAATGGTCATGCTCTCCTAAAAAATAGGTGAGAGAATCCATAAAGATGGTTGTTAATACCATTCCTACAACTGTTTTTATACCAAATTTCGGACCGAGAATTCTTATTCCAATTAGTGTAAGGGGAATATTTAAGAGTAATCCAAATGTTCCCACAGGAATAGCTGGAATGATATGATGAACAACAATACCAAGACCGTAAACTCCGCCTGGAACAATTTTATATGGATTTATAAATAAAACGAATCCGGCTGCTAAAATAAAGGATCCAATTGCGATTAGGAGATAGTCAATAATATGCCGGCGCTTGTTGCCACCGTAAATTTGCTTAGATATTTTCATGTTGTCCTTAATTAAGTCGCGCAAAATTATACTCTTTTCCGAAATAAAAAATTAAATATCACATAAAGTCTATTAAATGTTTAAAATATAACTTTAGAGTATTTTGTTTTGATCATACAATTAGCTTTAATTGTAATTTAATTATCAATTCTAAGAGGTATGAATGTTTTAAATGTTGCTTTGGTACAACATGATATTGTTTGGGAAAATACAAAGGAGAATCTTACAAACCTTGATGGGCTGCTGGATGGGTTGGATACGAATGTTGATTTGGTTGTGCTACCAGAGATGTTTCATGCCGGTTTTACAATGAATCCGCAAAATGTAGCACAATCTTTTTCGGATGAGGTATTGTCGTGGATGAAAAATAAAGCTCAGGATTTAAAGGTTTGCCTTATAGGAAGCGTTGTTTTTACAAATGAAGAGAAGTTTTTCAATCGCTTATTTGTTTTTTATCCCGATGGAAAATTCAAATATTACGATAAACGGCATTTATTTGGAATTGGAGGAGAAAATGAACTTTACGAAGCAGGACAGGAGCGATTAATTTTCGAATATAAAGGTTGGAAAATATGTCCGTTGATTTGTTATGATTTACGATTTCCGGTTTGGAGCAGAAACACCGTTGATTATGATCTTCTGATTTATGTTGCAAATTGGCCACAACCCAGAAGAGAGGTTTGGTCTGTTTTGTTGCGTTCCAGATCAATTGAAAATCAGTGTTTTGTAGTTGGTGTAAATAGGGTTGGTAAGGATGTGAATTGTAGTTATAGTGGTGATTCTGTTGTGGTCAATCCTAAAGGGAGTCCAGTATTACAATTCGAAGACGGTCAGCAGGCTGTAAGATCAATAGAGATTTCAAAGGATGAATTAATTCAGTTCCGGGACAGGTTTCCGGTATGGAAAGACAGAGATGAGTTTACTATTTTATAAATTTATTAGTAAAGAATTGAAATATTATTGATAAAAGGAATTGACTATTGAATTTAGTTTTGTTAACTTTAATTAAAGATGGAATTAAGTCAAATAAAATTAGAGTTTTATGAGGTCTTTTAAGGTAATTTTATCAAACGACAAAGTTGAATTCTTCACCGAATTAATGAATCGGTTAGGAATTAAATACCAGGATGAGATTCAGGCAATGAAAGAGGCTAATAAGATGAGAGGAGAAGCCGAAAGAGTCATAAGTAATTCGGGATCAAAAGTCGGACAAAAGAATATTCCAATGGAAGACAGCAGTATAAAGGAGGTTCTTAAGAAAATTGAACAAATGAGAGGAAATTCCAGAGGGTAATATTTAAGTGTATTAAGTTATTGATAGTGGTATGATTATTGTATTGATTAAAGAAATAATTTAATACTTAATCCGATGAAAACCTTTCAGTCTTTTTCCTGCATTTTAATTATTGTTTTCTTCTTTCTTGCTGATGTAAAAAGCATTGCTCAAACAGATTCAAGCGAAGAACAAGTTGAATCTGTTGTTGACAAACTTCCTAAACTCAATAAAGGGGGGAGTAATTTTAATAAGTACATTGCCAAAAATATTGAATACCCTGCTAATGCCAAATTAAGAGGTGTTGAAGGAGATGTTTGGGTATCTTTTATTGTCACATCGACTGGTGTTGTTAAAGATGTTAAAGTTGACAAAAGCGTTGACGAAACGTTGGATGCCGCAGTTGTGGATTTTGTAAAGCAAACAGGGCCCTGGAAACCAGGAAAAAAAGGCGGAAAAGAAGTGAATACTCAAATGATGGTTCCGGTTAAATTTTCATTAAATCAAGACGAACGTGCATTGGCAGATATGTTGAAAGAGTTTAATATTCTGGATGCACCTCCTTTATTTGTGCTTGATAATAAATTGGTAGAAGGGTATCTTACTATTGAAGATTATAATGTAAAGTCCATTCGTATTTTAAAAGGTAGTAAAGCAACAAATCTTTATGGCGATAAAGCTAAAAACGGTGTTGTAGTTATTACCTCCAAAAGAGGCACGCCTCCTGTTTATTAAAAATATAGAAAGCCCCATCTAATCGATGGGGTTTAAAGTTATTTTCTAAAATTAGTGCTTTCAAAAATTTTATCAGCTGATTTGGCGATAAAGCCATTGAATAAATTACCGTTAGGCATTTTGTACCGTCGTGCAAATTCATAATAGCAGGCAGGCACATTAAACGTACCTTCCTTAAATTCCATTTGAACCATATCAGCTAAGGTGCTGGATTGTTCCAGAAATTCGCTAGGAGAACCTTTAATTTCTCCACCCGATGAGTTTAGTTTAAAACCATTGTCTTTTAATGATATATTGAGTTCTTTCAGACTTTGAATATGCTCAAGCTTATTTACAAGTACCGTAAAGTGGTTTGCTCTGAATCCAAAAATATAAAGCCAGGCTGCATATTCCGATTCTTCAAGAAGTGTTTCATATATTTGATAGCTTGGTATTCCCCAAATATTACCTGCAAAAAGGATATCATCACCTTGCGGAATCTTGGCTTTGCTTTCATTTATGTGTTTATCTAATATTTTTTGAACCGGTTCTGATAGCTCTTCAACCATCAATTGACTAATGAAAATTTTTGGCGCAGAAGGATTATTTTCAATTTCGAAGTGTTTTGCTGTCAATTTTTTTTGTTCAAAACGATAATAACCCTTTTCTTTGTAACCTCTTTCAAGAAATGGCTTAGCCAAGGCATTTATGTTAACAAGTGGGTAATTGAACGTTCGGAATGCGATGTGATCATTGATAATTACTTCGTTATGAGAATTGAATAATTGATGGATCAATTTAACTGAAGGATTCAGGTTTTGATACTCATCAAATAATCGATCGAATAATGTTACGTTGTCAAGCATGTTGTTTTTGATTTCAAATTAGAAAACAATTTGATGAATGTCAAATTGTAAGTGAATATTGAAATTATTCCGAAAAATCAGGTAAAATTTGGATGTTTTTCAGCTGAATTAAGAGCTTGTATTGCAAATTGAAAGTATTGATTCTTTTCTTTGTTTTACGGCTGTTTTCTGTTTTTAAACATCTTAAATTGATGATAAAATACATATGAAATATGCAAATTTCGCAGTAGCTTTGTGGGAATTGCTAAAATTTAACTTTTTTAGAAACGGAAATGGAATTCATTGAACAGCTCAAGCTTAAGGCTAGTCAGAACAAAAAGAGAATTGTTCTTCCAGAAGGATTGGAAGAAAGAACTTTGAAAGCAGCAGATGTAATTTTAGGTGAAGGATTCGCTGAAATTATATTAATTGGTAATCCGGAAAAGGTAAAAACTGAGGCCGGAAAAATGGGTCTTCAAAATATTGATAAGGCCACTGTTGTCGATCCTGAAAATCATGATAAGTTGGATTCTTACACTGATTTGATGGTAGAAATCAGAAAAAGTAAGGGTCTTACAAAAGAAGATGCTTTACAACTGATTAAGAATCCATTATTTCTGGCTGTAATGATGATTAAGGCTGGTGATGCTGACGGTGAAGTTGCCGGAGCTGACAACGCAACAGGAGATGTTTTACGTCCTGCTTTTCAATATGTAAAAACTGCTCCAGGAATTAGTGTTGTGTCAGGTGCGTTTATTATGATATTGAAGGATAAAGAGTTTGGAGAAGATGGTATGATGGTATTTGCAGATTGTGCTGTTCATCCAAACCCTACAGCTGAAGAATTAGCTGAAATAGCTGTTTCAACAGGACAAACAACCAGAGCAATTGCTGGTTTTGAACCTAAGATCGCAATGTTAAGTTTTTCAACAAAAGGAAGTGCTAAACACGAAATGGTTGATAAAGTAGTGAAAGCTACTGAATTGGCTAAACAGCAAGCTCCTGATATGAAAATAGAAGGTGAATTGCAATCCGATGCAGCAATCATTCCTGCTATTGGTCAGAAAAAAGCACCGGGAAGTGAAATCGCTGGTCAGGCTAATGTTTTGGTATTTCCAACCCTGGAAACAGGAAATATTGCATATAAATTAGTTCAACGAATGGGGCATGCCGAAGCTATCGGACCAATTTTACAGGGTATGGCAGCACCAATCAACGATTTATCCCGTGGTTGTTCGGTTAGCGACATCGTTAATCTGGTAGCGATTACTGCAAACCAAGCAGCTGGTACAGTATAAATTCAGAGCCGGTTATCCGGCTCTTTATATTTCAAGGTTAATGATCATATTGGTTTTAAATAGTGGTAGTTCTTCCATAAAATACCAATTGTTCAACATCGAGGGGCAGGAAAAGTTAATGGCCAAAGGTGTTATCGAACGAATTGGGATTGAGGGAGGTGCCCTGAAACAATGTGTGAAAGGAGTACCGCAGTTGGTTTTTGAAAAAAGTATTCCGGATCATACAGTAGGTTTAAAACTAATATTTGATCATCTGGTAAACGCAACTGATGGTGTTTTAAAAGATCTATCCGAGATTAATGCGGTTGGTCATAGGGTGGTTCATGGTGGTGAATTATTTAAGGACAGCATCATTATCAATGAAAAGGTAAAACAGCAAATTGCCGAGTGTGCTGAGCTTGCACCTTTGCACAACCCCGCCAATCTTAAAGGTATTTTATCTGTTGAAGTTCTTTTACCCAATGTGCCTCAGGTAGCGGTTTTCGATACATCATTCCATCAGACCATGCCTAAACATGCTTTTTTATACGGCATACCATACAAGTATTACGAGAAGTATAAGATACGCAGGTATGGTTTTCATGGTATAAGTCATAAATATGTCGCTCAGGAAGCTGCCAAATTGTGTAAAAAGGACTTTGCCAAATCAAAAATCATAACATGTCATCTGGGTAACGGTGCTTCCATTACTGCAATAGATAATGGTGAATCGGTTGATACCTCAATGGGATTTACTCCGGTTACTGGTTTGATGATGGGGACTCGTTGTGGTTCTGTCGATCCAGGAGTGTTATTATTTCTTGAAGAAAAGGAACAACTAAGTATCCGGGGAATTTCTAGCCTGATAAACAAAGAAAGTGGATTACAGGGAATATCTGAATTATCATCAGATATGAGAGATATTGAACAGGCTGCAATTGATGGAGTTTACAGAGCGAAACTTGCATTGGACATGTACATTTATCGTGTACGCAAAAAGATCGCTTCTTTCGTGGGTGTTATGGATGGACTGGATACATTGGTATTTACTGGAGGTGTTGGTGAGAACTCATTTAAAGTAAGAGAAGAGGTTTGTAAAAAACTTAGTTTTTTTGGGGTGAAAATTGATCAGCAACAGAACTTAAGTACCTGTGGTCAAACAGGTGTCATATCATCTTCCGATTCCAGTGTAACGGTTGTAGTTATTAATACCAATGAAGAACTTGTTATAGCCAGAGAAACCTTTGAAATATTAAATAAAAACTAACAGGAAATTATTAAAAATAATTATAATGGCTGAAATTCTTGTAGAACCTATTGAATTATATGCTTTAGGTCAGAAAAAGAAGGGTAAAACTCTTTTTTCAAAAGTTGGGGTTGTAGGATGTGGAAAAGAAGGGCAAAGTATTGCTCGTATTGCTGCTTGGCATGGAATGGAAGTTGTTTTCATTGAGTTAAGTGAAGACAAAATTACCCAGGCAATTGAAAATATTGGTAGTGAGCTTGATAACCGTATTGAAAACTGGGGGTTAACTCCTGGTGATAAGCGTGCTATCATGAGTCGTATTAAAGGATCTATGGATTATAAAGATCTTGCGTCCTGTGATTTTGTTATTGAAGCTATTCGTGCAGACGAGACTGGTGTTCGTAATATTGAAACACGCAAAGAAGTTTTCAGAAGAGTGGAAGAAGTAGTAAGCAGTGATGCAATTATTGCTACAAATGCTACAACAATTGTAATTACAGAATTGGCTTCTGAATTAAAGATAAGAGAACGTTGTGTAAGTCTTCACTTCTTTGTGACATCTCCAGAGGCACGTATTATTGAGGTAGTAAAAGGGTTGTACACTTCTGAAGAGGTATATCAGCGAGTTTGTACTTTTGTAAAACTTATCAATCGCGATGTTATTCCGGTTGAAGAATCAGCTGGTATCGTAAGTGTTCGCCTGTATGTTACTTTGTTAAATGAAGCATGTGCTACTTTAATGGAAGGTGTTGCAACTCTTGAGGATATTGATAAAACCATGGAGATTGGATTGGGCATGCGTTTTGGTCCTTTTAAATCAGCCGATATTATTGGTTTGGATAAAGTAATGCGTTGGATGACTAATCTTCATGAAGAGTTTGGTAGTCAGAAATTTACTCCATCGCCATTGATTCGCAGATTGGTTAGAGCCAAGCGTTTAGGTAAAAATGTTGGTGTAGGATTTTATCGCTATGATAAAGACGGAAACATTTTACCAAATGAAGATCTTGTACGCAAGATATAATTATCCAACAGAGTTACAAACATGGTTGAAAGATGCCTTGGCATCGTCAAAACAAAGAAAATAGACATGAAAATATTAGTATTGAACTGTGGTAGTTCATCAATAAAATATCAGTTATTTAATATGGAAGGCGCCGAATGGGAGGTAATGGTTGCCGGAGTAGTTGAAAAAATTGGTTTAAAAGGTTCTTTTTTAAAACATCAGAAAAGCGGTGGTAAAGTATTACTGGAGGGTGAGATTCTTGATCATCAGGCCGGTATTGATTATATCTTAGGTGTTTTAATTAGTGAGAAACACGGATGTATTAAAAACCTTGATGAAATTGACGCTGTTGGACACAGGGTTGTTCATGGTGGAGAAGAGTTTAATTCAAGTGTATACATTACTGATGATGTTATCAAGAAAATGGAAGAATGTATTGACCTTGCACCATTACACAATCCTCCAAACTTAAAAGGGATCGAAGCCATTACACAGTTGTTACCAAGTGTACCTCAGTGTGGCGTGTTTGATACTGCTTTCCATCAAACAATGCCTAAGAAGGCATATATGTACGCAATTCCTAAAACCCTTTATAATCAATACGGTATTCGTCGTTATGGATTTCACGGAACAAGTCATCGTTATGTGTCAAAACGTGCCTGTGATATGTTAGGGGTGGATTATAAAGAACAACGGATCATATCTTGCCACTTAGGTAACGGTGCTTCAATAGCTGCCATTCAAAATGGTGAATCGGTTGATACATCTATGGGTTTTACGCCACTTGAAGGATTAGTGATGGGTACTCGTGCAGGAGATTTGGACTTAGGAGCTGTTACTTACATCATGGATAAAGAAAAAATTGGCACTCGTTCAGCCAGTGTTTTATTCAATAAGCATAGCGGATTGCTTGGTTTGACAGGAATTTCTTCAGATATGAGAGAGATTCAGGATGCTGCAGCTGACGGAAATGAGGTTGCTCAATTAGGATTGGATGTGTATGATTATCGTGTTAAAAAATACATCGGTGCATATGCAGCAGCAATGGGTGGTATCGATATTTTGATCTTTACAGGTGGTATTGGAGAAAATTCAGGTATGAGAAGACAGGAAATCTGTAAAGGTCTTGAATTTTTAGGTGTTGAAGTGAACCAGGAGGTTAATATCGGCGTTATTGGGGATGAAAAGGTAGTTAGTACTGATAATTCCAAAACAACGGTTATGGTGGTTCCAACTAACGAAGAATTAGTTATAGCATTGGATACCAAAAATATTGTTGAAGAATTAGCTAATCGATGATATAAAAACTCAATCAACAAATCTCAATTTTTATGTTTAAATCCCTTAATGATCTTCAAAAACTTATTCTCCAAAATAAAGTCAAGAAGAAATTAGCATTGGCCGTGTCGCAGGACGGACACTCCCTCGACGCGGTTTACAATGCTTATCAGGCCGGAATTATTGATCCTATATTGATCGGATCAAAACCGGAAACAGAAGCAATTATTGCGGCAAAAGGTTATGATTTCTCCCACGCAACCTTTATACATGAGCCCGATACTGAAAAATCTGTTCAAATTGCTGTTAAATTGGTCCACGATCAAAAGGCAGATATTCTTATGAAAGGAAAGGTGGCAACACCAACCTTGCTGAAAGGTGTTTTGAATAAAGAATGGGGCTTGCGCACCGGAAGACTTCTGTCGCACTTTGCCTTATTTGAAGTTAATACCTATCATAAGCTTATAGCAGTGACTGACGTGGCCATGAATATAGCTCCCAACTTAAAGGATAAGATCGACATTGTAAATAACTCTGTTGGATATTTGAATAAGATGGGAATATCGAAACCTAAAGTTGCTGTTTTAGGTGCCATTGAGATGGTTAATGAAAGCATGCAGGCTACATTAGATGCTGCTTTGTTGTCAAAGATGAATCAACGAGATCAGATAAAAAATTGTATCATTGATGGTCCGTTGGCATTTGATAATGCTGTAAGTTTTGAGAGTGCCAAACATAAAGGCATCAAAAGTGAAGTGGCTGGTGATACCGACTTGTTACTAATGCCCGATATTGAAGTAGGTAATGTACTTTATAAAACACTGGTGTTCTTTGCTAAAGCAAAAGTTGCTTCAGTCATTTTAGGAGCTTCAGCTCCAATAGTACTGACATCCAGAAGTGATTCGGAAGAATCGAAATATAATAGTATTTTGCTTGCTGCAATGGCCTGATCAAAGGCTTCTTATCTTATAAAAAATCCTCTTAAGTTTTAATGTAATGAAACGAAATAAAGTTTTAGTGATTAATCCCGGATCTACCTCTACAAAAATTGCGGTTTTTGAAGGTAGTGAATCTATTTTTCTGAAAACTTTAAGACATTCGGCTGAGCAATTGGCCCAATATGAAAAAATTTCAGATCAGTTTGAATTTCGTAAAGAGTGTATATTAAGTGAATTGATTCAGGCCGATATTGATATTGATGATTTTGATGCAATTGTGGGTCGGGGTGGTTTGGTTAAACCAATTGCTTCTGGTGTATATGAAGTAAATGAAGCTTTGAAGGCAGATTTACGAAAAGGTATTTTAGGGCAACATGCCAGTAACCTGGGTGGATTGATTGCAGATGATATTGCTAAGGTAATTCCTGGTGCAAGGGCTTTTATAGCCGACCCTGTGGTAGTGGATGAATTAGAGGAAGTAGCCAGAATTACAGGTCATCCTGATATGCCACGTCGCTCTGTCTTTCATGCTTTAAATCAAAAAGCTGTTGCAAAGAATTTTGCCATATCCATCGATAAAAAATACGAAGAATTAAATGTGATCGTAGCGCATCTGGGAGGTGGAATATCCATTGGAGCACATCGTAAAGGACGAGTTATAGATGTAAATAATGCATTGGATGGTTATGGTCCATTTTCACCGGAACGAGCAGGTACTTTGCCAACCGGAGCATTGATTGATGCTTGTTTTAGTGGTAAATATACTTATGAAGAGATGCGTAAGTTAGTGAATGGTAAAGGTGGTTTGGTTGCTCATTTAGGAACGAATCAGGCAAATGAAGTGGAAGAGAAAGCACTCGCAGGAGATAAGCATCATATGCTTATATTGCAGGCTATGGCCTATCAAATAGGCAAGACAATCGGCAGTTGTGCTGCAGTATTAAAAGGACAGGTTGATGGCATTATTATTACAGGTGGAATTGCGCATGATAAAACTGTAACAGATTATATTAAGGAAATGGTTGGGTGGATAGCACCTATGAAAATCTATCCTGGCGAAGATGAGATGAAGGCTTTAGCCGATAATGCATTCAGTGTTTTAGCTGGAGAAGTCGAATGTAAAGTCTATGAATAATAAATAGAAAAAATTGCTCTTACGATTGCCGTGGAATTTTCTGCGGCAATTTTTTTATATCTTAAGCACATAATCTAAACAAAAAGTATGGAAGGAATCAGTGCATATTATATTTTAATTGCTGCAGCCATCATCATCATATTATCGTATCTCTTTAATTTAATAGCAAAGAGAACAAATGTACCAAGTGTTATATTACTTATAGCCAGCGGTTATTTGGCCAAAGAAATGCTTGGATACGATTTTAATGAAGCGGATTGGTTTCTGCCATTAGAATTATTGGGTATTGTTGGTCTGGTTTTAATTGTACTCGAAGCTGCACTTGATCTGGAATTAAAAAAAGAAAATCTGAAGCAAATACTGAGGGCATTGCTGGTTTCTGGCTTGTCATTATTCTTTAATACCTTTTTATTGGCTGTAGGAATTCAGTACTTTATTGGAAATATTGATTGGTTATCAGCCATCATCTATGCAATACCATTGGCTATAACGAGTAGTGCCATTGTTATACCAAGTGTTAATGGTTTGCCAAAAGACAAAAAGGAATTTTTGATTTACGAGAGTACCTTATCTGATATTTTAGGTATCATGTTCTTTTATTTATTACTCGAAAATATTAATGAGAATGGTGCCACTATGATTGGAGTTAATATTATTTCCAATATTGGGGGAACAATATTATTAAGCGTGATTTTATCATTCGCCATGATATTTGCTTTTCAGAAAATAAAGTCTGAGGTAAAATTGTTTTTATTTTTTGCTGTTTTAATACTAATATACGATATAGGAAAGCTCTTCCATCTTTCTTCTTTACTTATGATATTGGTTTTTGGAGTAATCCTTGAAAACAGAAAATTGTTTTTTCGGGGCAAGCTTAGAAAATATTTGATTGAAGAAAACGTTTCAAAGGTATTGGTAGATTTTAAGTTAATTACAAAAGAAAGTTCGTTTGTCGTTCGTACATTTTTCTTTTTTGTACTTGGTTTGTCAATTACATTGGCAGGGGTTTTTGTACCGAAGATATTGTTTTTAACAGCCTATTTTATGATTGGTGTATATGGCTTCAGATGGTTGATTTTTAAGTTGATGTTCAGGAAAAATTATTTTCCACAATTTTTAATTGCCCCCAGAGGTTTAATATCAGTACTTTTGTTTTTCGCTATACCAATTGAATTTAGGATTAACGACTTTGAATTGGGGATATTAACTTTATCAATTGTGGTGACAAGTATTGTAATGGCCTGGGCTCTTGTACACGACAGACTAGGACGAATGGGAAGGATAAAACGTGTATTGCCATTGCTTAAGGCTGTAAAGAAAGTTGGATTAAACAGGGATAGTGGAAACGATTAGGATATCTTGAAAGATTCTGATCCCGAAACTTTTCAATGGATTAATTGTAAAATGAAGTATGTTAAGAAAATTATTTTTGGCACTGCTTTTTGTAAGTAGTATTTCAATATATGCACAAATATCGCATGGAGGTTCTCCTTCTGATATCATACCTGTTAAATCTGTTCAATTAATTGGTGAACCTGCTATTATCGCCTTAAAAGATGAATCAGTTATAGAGAACGGACCATTAAGGTATGCCTATCCAATTTATACAGATTATACTCCACTTAATTCGGGTAGCTGGTACGATTTAGGAAATGGTACATTAATATGGCAAATAGCACTAAGTTCAGATGCTGCCAAAAGCTTAAGTGTCAATTTTAGTCGTTTTAAATTAACAGATGGAGGAAAAGTCTTTATTTATAATAATGACAGATCTTTAATCTTAGGAAGTTTTACCAGTGATAATAATAAGAAATCAGGAAGATTATCTACTTCACCCGTTCCTGGTGATAAAATCATTGTTGAGTTACAAACACCTCAGAAAACTGCTGACAAGCAAGAGCTAGTTATTAGTGAAGTTTATCACGACTTTTTGGGAATAAACGATTATCTGAAAAATAATATTCATTTTGGATTATCTGGTGAATGTAATGTGAATGCGACATGTGATGCACGTATCCCAGAGGAAATTAGACGTTCTGTTGTTAAATACATAACCAATGGATTTTTGTGTTCAGGTACTCTTGTTAATAATACCAATAATGATGGTGAGCCATATTTTCTTACTGCAGCGCATTGTGTTATTAATCAAAGCGAAGCTGAAAATATGGTGTTCTATTTCAATTTTGAATCACCTTCATGTATAGATTCTATTGCAGGTACTGATCAGCAACAATTAAGTGGAGCAGATTTTATGGCTGGTGTTGAAAATATGGATTTTTCACTGGTTAGATTATCTTCTCAACCTCCGACATCCTATCGACCATACTGGGCTGGTTGGGATCGTTCAACTTCGATATCAGATGCGGTTTATAGTCTGCATCATCCTGAAGGTGATGTAAAAAAAGTATCCTGGTCGGGTGGGGGACCCGAAGCCACCACATTTAGTGCCTTTGGATTTATAACAGATGGTCATTGGTTAATTTCTGATTGGGTGAGTGGTACAACTGAAGGAGGATCCTCTGGAGCTGGATTATTTACGCAGGATAATAAATTAATTGGTACTCTCTCTGGTGGGTATGCATCCTGTGCTTATCAGCACGATGATTATTATGCGCGTTTAAATAAGGCTTGGGATACCCAATCTGATCCAGCAATGCAATTAGCATACTGGCTTGATCCTTCCAATTCAGGTGTGCTTTCAATAGATGGTTTGGATTTTTATAACAACGAAGTAGAAAGAGTCACATTCTCAAATGATGAGTTGACTCCTGTGTTACATTATAGCAATGAATTTACTGGCCCTTGGTCAGGTACAAACGATAGAGGTTATGATGGTTTTGCTCAGTATTTTTATGATTATAGTTCAGTAACCATTGAAGGAGTTTATATTGTTCCTGCAATATGCGATTATTCAACCTCTACAAGTATTAATGTGAAAATTTGGAATAGCATTGGTGGAACGCCTTCTGATGTAGTATTTGAGAAATCAGGAATTACGCTTGCTCAAATGAAACGTCGCGAATACCTGGTTGAATTACCTCAACCAGTACAAATAAATGGGGAGTTTTTTATAGGAATTGAATTGAATAATCCTGCCAGTTCTGATACCATTGCCTTGTATAATGTTGAGAAAAACATTGGGAGCTTTACCAAAAACAGAGCTTTTATGCGTGAAAACGGAAGTTGGAAAGGTTTTGATGAACTTTATCCAACCGGAGAGAAAGGTGCCTTTTGGATTGATTTTCTGGGTTCGAATATGCAGTTATCTACTGAAGTCGACACGCTACTTGAAACACAGGTTACAGTGAAACCAAATCCCGCCAGGGGAGGATATGTAAATTATGCAACCAACATGGAGCATTTATCAAGTATAGAGTTATATACGGTAAATGGTGCCCTGGCTTATGTATATAAAAGAAATGGTGAGAAAAGTGATAAGTTGGCTCTTCCATCTTCCATACAACAAGGGTTGTATATTATGGTTTTTAATAATTCTGTAAGTTCAATTCCTAAGAAGGTATTGATATTTCCTTAGTTATTAATTTTTAAATTGTCAAAGCAAAAATATTTTGGCATCGTGTAATCAGATGATGTATCCATCGAAGAGGTTAATTGAAAGGATATCGAATAAACATCACCAAGTGGATTAAGATCAACTGTTTTCCATGTTGTTACTATATATCTTTCTGTTGATTTTGGATACTGATAATCTGCTAGATAAAAGTCAATTGAACTTATAATAGTATTAGATTCATCATATCCGTTAATGGTAAGCAGGTAATAGTCAATGGTGTCTTTCTTTTCAAAGCCTCCAATCATCGTGCTATAAGCAAGGGTTGTGTTGTTAACTTCCATTGATTTTAGTGAATGAGCTTGACCATCTGAGAATGTGATTTTATGCAAAATCTCATCGGATTGTTTAAAAACTCCGAAGTTCTCTGACGATTCAGCTCCTGATGTATTATAAACACTAAACTGATTACTTAATTTAGTAGAAGTTTTGTCTGTTTTATTGCTAACAGCAAAGCCACTCCAATCAATATTATTTCCGTTATAATTATTACTAAATTGGATATGTTTAAAAGAAATATAGCCTTCTGTAGAATAATAATAGAAACCACTATCTTCTAAAAATTCATTTTCCTCAAAAGTGCAAAAATCAATTGCGTGTACAGGAATTTTCATACTGTCAGAACCTGATGGCGTTGAAACTATGAAGGTAAAGTCATAAGTTCCATAATCATATCCTTTAAATAAAAAGTCTTTTTCTGTTGAAATAGTTTCACCATTTAATTGCCAGTCGTAAGAAGATGAGATGTCGTATATTATTTTGGGTTCGATGGTGTATGTGCTATCAATATCAACGTCAATACCCTCCTCATCCATATCAAGATAAATAGTTGGCTCAGGGATGACTTTGTCATCATTAAGACAGGAAGCAATAATAAGACTTAATGCAATAAACGTAGCTATTAAATATACTCTCATCTATAAATTATTAAAATGATGATCTAGAAATCCTGGAATTTGTTCAACTCCTAAACGTTTGGCTAAAATCTTCTTATCCTTATCTAGTATATAGATTACTGGAGTACTGTAAATATCGTAATTATTTCGGTAGCCACTTTGGTTATATGGATCGTATAAATGAATCCATTCCTCCAATTGGTGTTCTGTAATAAAATCAACCCATTCTTCTTTGTTGTTTTGAGTGTAAACAGCTACAATTTTGATTCCTTTATCAGCATATTTTTGCCACACTTCTTCGTACAGTTTAGGTATCTCTTTTTTACAATGCCCACATTCAGGTTCCCAAAAAACAAGTATAGTAAAAGGAGCTCTAATTTCGCTTAGTCTGAAATGTTGTTCATTATAAGACTGCATTTTAAAGTCGGCTGCTACCTTATTCAAAAGCGTTGGTTTAATTTTATCGACTCTTTCTCTAAGTTTTGTCAGAAACTCTTCATCAACCCAGTCGGCTCTGCCGTTGAGGTAATAGGCATCTGCCATATCAACCATCACAGCGTCCATTCCCATTGTTTTACTTTCGTTTGCCCAGTTAAATAAATATTGAATAAGGTATTTCTCCATTTCAGGATTACCTTCAGCTGCAGCAATCATTTTATGACAACCAATCATGATTGTATCCGGAATGACCAAAACCTGAGATAAATATCTGTCGATTTTTTCAGTAAAATAAGGCGTGCGAAGTAGACGAGAGTCAGACAGATCCAGGTTGTCAAAGTAATGAGCTTTGTAGTAATTAAATCGCATTCGTTGCACTTCCTGTTCCGGATTTGCACTTCCTGCAGGCGCTTCCATCTCGGGTACATCAATTTCTTGTATTCCCTTTAAGAATAAAGCTAAAAAGGTATTAGGATTATTTTGGATGGTTTTTATGGCTTTTTGTTTTACTTCATCTCCAAAACCTTGCAATTTACTGGATAAATCTTTTTTCTCACCTTCGTCTGTTGTTTCCTTAAGTTTATCCTGAATACTTTTGGCTTCAAGCTGCTTATTTCGGAGAAATTTTTGATAATCTAAAAAGTTTACACTCTCATCAGATCCTTTAATTTCCAGATTTGCTAACAGATCATCAGTAGATGTTTTGATTGAAAAAGTTTGATCCTCACCAATTAAGACATCAAAATATTGGTCACTGTTTAAATATACTATGTAAACACCTTGTTTAATGGGTTCTTTTTTATCAATTAAAAACCTCCCCGATGAATTAGCTGGAATAGTATCTTCAACAAACATTTGTTTGTTGAAATAATACCCCAGAATGATAGTGTCTTTATTAAATTCATTTATTTGAATATCAATTTTGCAAGATTGACTGTATGTGTATGAACTTATTATTAGTGTGAATAGCAGTAATATATTTCTCATCTTAATATTTGTAAAGAAGATATTGGTTAATAATTATGCTGTTATTTTAATCTGTTTACCAAATATCCTAATTTATAAAAGTCATATAAAAAGAGATTTGGATTATGTTTCTTTAATTGAATGATGATTCTTGGTTTTGTAATTTTAAAAATAACTGAAATAAGTGATTTTAGTTTTAATGCTTCAATTAATTTAAAAATTCTTAAGACTTTAATTCGTTTAAACATCAGACTATCATTTGAATGATAATTCTTTAAAAGTATTAAGGTCTCAAGTCGTTGCTCTGATTTTGTTATAAACTCATCGTTATTTTCCAATCCCAGATGAATGACTGCGTTGTCGATGTGCTCAATTACTATTTTGTTTCTTTCAAGTTCAATGCCAAACATTGTGTCTTCATGTCCCGATCGTTCAATCTTATCATTGAATTTTACAATATTGAATATTGCTCTTTTTATCAGAAAATTGTTAGACATGAAGCTTTTATTAGGTACTTTATTTCGCTGTAGTGCAGAAAAGTCTTCACGATATCGACCAACCTTCCAGCGCAATGATAAATCTGGATCGGGTAAACTGGAAGGATGAATTCGTCCTCCACAAATAATTGAATAATCAGTTTCAAAGAAATATTTATACTTATTTAAGTAGTCATCTGGTATTCCTGAATCACTATCAATGAATAAAAGATTATCAAATCTGGCTTTATGAGCTAATTCATTTCTTATAGCGGCACTACCCAGATTCTTTTTCAGTTCAACATAGTTTACCGATTGTAGATCTGCCAGAGAGCGATTCTTTACTTTGAAGATATCCAGGGAACCATCATCGAAGATGCATATCTCAACTTCAATATTTTCTTTGTTTGCCTGATCAATTAACCTTATTACTAAAGTTCTAACATCGACATTATAAACAGGAATACAAATTGAAAGCATGTCTATATTTCCTTAGTCTTTTCGATTAACCAATTTTTGTCTGATTCACTAAGGTATTCTGATAATGCTTCACGTACATTTTTGTGATAGTTATTAAGCCATGCTTTTTCAGAAATAGTCAATAGTTCTGTATCAATAGCATTAAGGTCAATAGGGCAAAGAGTTAAGGTTTCAAACTTAAGGAATTCACCAAACTCAGTTGTTTGATCCGGTACACAAAGTATCAGGTTTTCAATTCTTATTCCATATTTGCCGGTTCGGTATAGTCCTGGTTCATTTGATGTTACCATTCCTTCTTCAATGATTATTCCATTGTCTTGCGGACGGATGCTTTGTGGCCCTTCATGAACATTCAAGAAATGACCAACACCATGACCTGTTCCATGTCCGTAATTCAATCCACCTGTCCATAAAGCCTGGCGAGCTAATATATCAAGATGCACTCCTCTGGTACCTTTAGGAAAAACAGCCTGATCTAATGCGATGTGTCCTTTTAAAACTAAAGTAAAATCTTTTTTCTCCTGGTCATTTAGAGGACCTAATGCTATAGTACGTGTAATATCTGTAGTTCCTTCAAGATATTGACCTCCTGAATCAACCAGATAAAAGCCTCTTGGTTCAATTTTTGAAGCTGTTGTTTTGTCAACTGAATAATGAACAATGGCTCCGTTGGCAGCATAACCACTAATGGTCGTAAATGAATCACCCATGTAGTTTTCCTGCATTGATCTGAATGAACTAAGTTTCTGAGCAACTTTATATTCATCCAAGTCTTCATCTCCAACTGCATTTTCTAGCCAATGTAAGAATTGAACCATCGCAACTCCATCTTTTTTCATTGCTTTTTTGATATTCTCAATTTCTACACTGTTTCTGCGCGATTTTAATTGAGTTATCAAACTGGCTTGTTCAATTTTGGCAGCTTGCGAAGGCAGATGACTAAAAATGGAACTATTGGCACGGTCCGGGTCAATAAGTATAATACTATCCTGTAGCATGTCTTTTATAAATTCATAAAAGTCACTGTATAAGTATACTTTAATATCTTCCTGAGCCAGCTGTTTGCCAATATTAGAGGTTAATTTGTGCGGATCAATGAATAGGTTAACCTGATTTTCGGTAATGATTAAGTAGGAATGAAAAACCGGGTTGTATGCAACATCTTTACCACGGAAATTTAGAGCCCAGGCAATTTCATCCAAAGAGGCAATAACATAGTGAGTTGCCCCTTTTTCTAACATCATTCTGCGTATTAACTCAATTTTTTCTTTTCGGCTAAGTCCACAGTATTTTGTTTCTAATTCATAAATACCATCTTCTGGAATGGGTGGTCTGGCTTCCCAAACATCTTCTTCAAGGTATACTTTCCCGTCTATGCGAATATCAACTTTTTTGAGTGTTTTGGCTAAATCTCGATAGGCATTAACAGTTATTGTTTTGCCATTAATACCAACAATACAACCAGGGTGAAGATTAACTGTCAGCCATTCTTTATAATCAGGTGTGTCTGATTCACCCATTCGATACAAATCGATTCCAGAATCTATCAACTGTTGTTCGGCTTGTAAGAAATATCGTGAATCAGTCCATAAACCGGCTTGTTCCTGACTTACAACCAAGGTTCCTGCCGAACCGGTAAAACCCGATAACCATTCACGAAATTTCCAGTGGTCAGCCAGATACTCGCTTAAGTGCGGGTCGCTACTGGTTACAATATAAGCATCTACTCCAATGGTAGCCATGAAATTTCTTAACTTGAATAAGTGATCGGCAGCTGACATATTAGTATGTTTTTATTGTTAAATCAGAATTTTTATTGAAAAGTATAAGTTGGCCAGTGGTTATATTATCAGAATTAATAATACCTGAAAACGACTGTTTGGTGCCTTCTTTTAGTATTTGCAATTTGTTTTTGTCGGGATGATTTATTGTACCATTAGTAACCTCACCATTAATTACGTATGAATAATTGACTGGTAAAGAAAGAATGGTGTTTGCCATTTGGTTGGAGATGGATAATTGCGAAAGAAGTGCCCCAGAATTAACCATCAGTTGACCTCTGTCAATTTCAAAAAAACCATAGTTATTGAGTTTTTTGCAGTTAACAATTAATTGCTTACCTGTTACCTTTAAACTGTCACTCTGGTTAACGTTAATTCTATCGGTATTAGAATTTAAACTGATACTTTTTGCATCGTCAATTTTAAAAAGGGAATATTCACTTTTAAAATTCATCTGCATCATTTTATCTGCAGTAATGGTGCAGTTATTTAGTTTTCCATCAATTGCATTACACGATTCAAATTTAGCCTCTACAAAATTCAGGTTAAAAGTATGTGCAAGTTTATTGTTGGAATTTATCAGATGCATATTGCCATAATCCTGTTGTAAATTAATTTTGCCATCAATATTCTGAATTAACACATCACCCAGGTTATTGCTTATCTGAAGCATCATTTTTTTAGGTAAACTAATGTTGTAATCAATACTGAAAGGAAAATTTGAAAAAAACTCATCATCAAACTGTGTGCGGAAAATAAGCATGCCTGATCTGTCGGCTCTTTCAATGGATATAAAGCGCAATACTTCCTCTGCAGAGTTACTACCAGGAGCCTGAACATTTATCAAAGTTTGAACTTCAATTGTATCTCGATCCCATCCATTAATGGTTATATTGCCGTGTTGGTTGGTTATCTTTAAGGTTGTGTAATGGCCTGCGTCAAACTCAAGTATTTCTCTAATGCCATAACCATCACCTGTTTTTGCATAATCCTGTGCAGTAACTTTAAAGCTACAAAAAAGTGCAGTAACTATAAGACTAAATAATATTTTATGAAGTTGATTCATCATATCTTTCAATGTTCAGATGGCTAATTTAAGCAAAATAACAAGGCTTTTAAAATGCGTTCTGCTTAACTTTATTCTTTGGTCTTGGAAGAAATGGTAGGATTTAAAAATGATTGTTGAATAAGCCTCTTATTTCTAATTGTTACTCATACTTAATTAATGTTGTTTGTTAAAAAGTGAATTATTTTATTGAAAGACTTTATTGTATTATGCAAGTATGTCATGTTTACACTGTAGTTTGAACTTAACTAATAGTTTGTGAGATGAATGGATCTTTACTATGAGACATTAAAAATAAACTTATCTTTGTTGCCTGTAATAAATGAGTCAACAAAAGAAACATATCGTCCCAACCAGACTTCGCTTCAGCCAATGGAGTCGGAAGAACTGGGCAGTCTTTCATAGCCTGGGAAGAGAGGTTTCAATTGGTCATATCGATGTGCCTGTTATTGGTCAGGCTCTACGTAAAAGCTCTTCGTCTGGAGCTATCCTTTTAAATGAATATGCTCTGGATGTTGATTTTGAAAGTGATCTGGAGGAAGATTTGATTTTGCCTGCGTTAGTTAGTTTGTTAACTGTTTTTTTATTTTCAGTATTAGCTGTTGATCTACCGTCCCTTTGTGGGGAAATATCATTAGAACATATATTATTTTTTAACCTGTCTTTAACAGTGTTAAGTATGAATTTATCTGCTTCGGTATGGAAGCGGAAAGATATTCTATTGTCTATTATTTACCATTCTATATTATATCTATTTAATTATGAAAAGAAAAGTAATGTTTTCGCAAAACGTCATTTCATTTAAACATTGGTTGGGAAGAAGTTATGCCATCTTCAGCAGTATGCATAAGTTGGTTCGTATTGGAACGTTATTGGCAGTTTATTTAAGCTGGTTTGGGTTAAAAGATACACTTGCACAAACTGATACTACATCGATGAATAAGAAAATTAATCTTGAAGAAGTGGAAGTGACAGCGCGTCGCTCAACAGCCGTCTACTCAGAGGTTGGACGTGTATTGCAAGTGATAACCCGAAAGGAAATTGAAGAACTGCCGGTTTATAGTGTTCAGGATCTGTTGCGTTATGCCATGAATGTGGATGTTCGTCAACGTGGTCCTTTGGGCACACAGGCAGATATCAATATCCGGGGTGGATCGTTTGATCAGGTAATGGTACTTTTTAACGGTATCAATATCACAGATCCTCAGACGGGACATCATAACCTTAATCTCCCGGTTGATATGCAAAGTATCGAACGGGTTGAGATACTTGAAGGCCCAGGTGCAAGAGTATATGGTCCCGGTGCTTTTAGTGGAGCCATTAACTTTATAACCGGATCAAAATCATCCAATAATGCTACAATTAATGCCATGGCCGGACAACACGGTTTGTATAATATAACAGCCAATACAACCGTTCAAACCGGAAAATTAAAAAGTTATGCATCAGCAAGTGCTGCTAGCAGTGATGGTTATATTAATAATACCGATTTTAAAAATAATAGTGTTTTTTATCAGGGGTTACTTGATTTTGGTAATGAGAAACTGGATTTTCAGCTTGGATATAATGATAAGGCTTTTGGGGCTAATGCTTTTTACACTGCAGCCTATCCTGAACAATTTGAGCAGACTAAAACAACATTTGCCTCGGTTAAGATGACATCAGGTAGTCGAGTTAAAATAACACCTGCTTTGTATTGGCGACGTCATCAGGATCGGTTTGAACTCTTCAGAAACGAAGCTCCAGGTTGGTATACAAAGCATAACTATCATCTCACTGATGTATATGGAGCAAATGTAAATGTCGTGGTTCCATGGGTATTGGGTAAAACTTCTTTAGGTGGCGAGTTGCGAAGCGAAAATATCTGGAGTAATAATATTGGAATTGATATGGATGACCCTATGGATGTTCCGGGCGAGGATGCTCAATTTACCAAGTCTTATCAGCGTACCAATATGTCAACCTTTCTGGAACACGTTTATACCTACAATAAATTTTCTGTTTCGGCAGGTTTGCTTATGAATTGGAACTCATCATTAGACTTAGGTGTGAATTTCTTTCCGGGTCTGGATATTAGTTACTGGGCTTCATCCAATACAAAGATCTTCGTTAGTATTAATAAGTCATTGCGTTTACCAACTTTTACTGATCTATTTTATGATGGACCAACCAATATTGGAAATCCCGATTTAAAACCGGAAGAGGCTCTTACTTATGAAGGTGGAGTTAAATATATAAATGATTGGTTTAAAGGACAGGTTAGTGCGTTTTATCGTGAATCAGAAAATCTGATCGATTGGGGAAGACTGGAAGGGGAAGTGGAATACAAAACCCGTAATCTGTCCGATATGGATTCATACGGAGTGAACTTACAGGGTGAACTTAATGTAAAAGATTTATGGCAATCATCACCACTTAACTCTATTGACTTTGGTTATTCTTATATAGATCAGGAAAAGAATGCACCTGCTGATTATGAATCGGTTTATGTAATGGATTATTTAAAGCATAAAATAAATATAGCAGCCAATTTTCAGTTGCTAAAGAAACTTAGCGCCGGAATCAATGTGCAGTGGCAGGATCGGGAAGGTGGTTATCGCAAATACATTAGTGCAAGCGAATCGGTTGCTGTTGATTATAATCCATTCTGGTTAACTGATTTGAGGTTACAATGGAGTGAATCCAAATATAAAATCTACGTGGATGCCAGTAACTTCTTTGATGTAACATTTTACGATTTAGGGAATGTTCCTCAACCGGGAAGATGGATTAAAGCTGGTGTACAGGTTAGTTTAGATTGGTAGTAATACCAATAAATAAGACACAAATTGGTCACATGGATATATGCTGCATAGCAGATGCCTGAATGTGGCCAATTTGTGTTTTTAATTTACTTGATAAGTTGTAAGTATTTACATGATTAAGAAAAGATCGACTACTAACTACTGACTAAAAACTAAAATACTAATTCTTCTTAACAACATTCATTTCGCAGGCTTTGCAGTTAAATTCTAAAAGGTAACTGTCCTGCTTATTAAATAAGGTCATTGGCAGCTGTTTTTTTACATCAGGGTGTTCCTTCAGGCATTTTCCAGCCATATACAATAAGCAATGTTTGGTTGTCATTACCTCAAATGAATGCTTAATAGTTTGTTTCTCAAATCCCCATTCGGATTTGTCTACACCATGACGTTCGTAAAACTCTTTTGCTTTAGCATTGGTAATGTTAGCCTTAAAGTTGAGTTGTTGAACAGGATAAGGATGTGATGTCTTCGTAAATTCAATTTTCTTTGGCTGATAGGCTTTTAACCTTTCTGAAGTATGGTTTTCAATGGCCAATCGGCGTAGTTCGTTTAATATAGAGGCAGGAATAAACCAGTAGAATTCATGATTAAGCTGAATCTGATCAACGTAATATGGCGTGTTACCCAGTTTTGTTAACTGATTCTCAGCCTGACTAATCAGACGTTCCTTGTTTTGGGCTGTTTCTTTGGTTTCTAATTCAATAGTTGTAGTTGAACTGATATCATTCTCATCCTTTATTACTAACTGCAAACCTGTTGAAGTTTCAAAAAGTGTCATATTAATCCTGATTCGTCTTTCACTTTCTTTCTGCATTAAGGTTTGTTGAAACGCAACATCATTATTTCGGTAAATTATGGTTCCCTTTTTCAGGCCTTTCATGTCGTTAGGCATTATTTTATTGCCGTTACTTGTATTAACCCTTAATCCCTGAAGGTTTTTATATTGATCAAAAAAACATAATCCATCACCATTAGCAATCTTAATTGACTCATTTAGTTCAAAAAAGTCTTTGCCAATTTTACTTACAACGCCAATGTATTCACCCAAGGCCTTAGGTGTGTCAATCGACCATACTGATTCATCTCTATCGTGTAGATAATAACTTGTAAAACCACGGTTAAAACTTTTTTCAGGAAATGGTTGAAAGTTATTCGAGATTTTACCTGTAGAAGCTTTTTGTAAATCAGTCCGTTTAGCAATAATCTCATCCAGTATCTTGCGGTAATGAGCTGTAATGTTAGCAACATAGTCTTTTGATTTAAGACGACCTTCAATTTTAAATGAAGTGATTCCTGCATCAATCAACTCATCCAGATTCGGAGTTTGATTCAGATCTTTCAACGAAAGTAAGTGCTTGTCTTTGTACAAAAGGTTGCCATCTTTATCTTTTAACGAGTATTTTAATCTACAGGGTTGTGCACACTCACCTCTGTTGGCACTTCTGCCGTTAATAGATGCACTCATATAACACTGACCACTGTAGCAAACACATAATGCCCCATGGATAAAATATTCAAGTGCAACATTTGTCCGGCTGCTAATGTCATTGATTTGCTTAAGTGATAACTCACGAGCCAAAACAACCTGATCAAAACCAGCCTTTTGAAGGAATTCTACTTTCTCTGGGTTTCGATTGTCAGTTTGAGTACTTGCATGAATAGGAATGGGAGGTAGGTCAGTTTCCAGTAATCCCATATCCTGAATTATTATAGCATCTACACCGATGTTATATGCTGAATGAATCAGTTTATTGGCAGCTTCAATTTCATTGTCATTCAACACGGTGTTGATAGCCATGTATATTTTAACGTTAAATAAATGAGCATATTCAATCAATTGTGCAATATCTTCTAAAGAGTTCCCAGCCTGTTTGCGGGCTCCAAAACCCGGACCTCCAATGTAAACGGCATCTGCTCCGTTATTGATAGCTGTTATACCGCATTCAAGGTTTTTAGCCGGTGATAAAAGTTCAATTGATCTGATGTTTTGCTGCATTTATTTCTAACCAAAGCAAACCGAATAAATGAAAAATTCGGTAATTAATTTATAATTTCTATTTTTGTTAGTTACAGGTTTGGCCTGAAACAACGCAAATTTAGCATATTTATTTGACCTCTAACGCATGCAATATTTTGATGTGATCATAGTTTTTGTGGTTATTGCTTTCATCCTTGTGTCCTTATATAAGGAAATAATGGGAGCCGCATTCACATTTTTCGTTGCTGTGATGATTCTTGGTATTTTTAAAATACTTACTCCTACTGAAATTTTAGCAGGCTTTGCCAACGAACAAATAGCAGTAATAATAATGCTCTTGCTTCTGGGTGATGCAATCCGGCAAACATCAGTCATTGAAATTTTCTTTTCCAGGATTTTTCCTGTTTCATCTACTTATCGAAGTTTTTTGGGCAGGATGATGCTGTGGGTTGGTGGTTTTTCAGCTTTTTTAAATAACACGCCGTTGGTGGCCGTTATGATGCCTTATGTACACCAATGGAGTAAGCGGAATGGAGTATCTTCATCAAAACTATTGATTCCACTGTCGTATGCCGCAATTTTAGGAGGTTGTGTAACCTTAATCGGGACATCAACCAACCTAATTGTTGGAGGTATGGTTAATGATCAGGATATTATACCTGATATGCAACCATTGGAAATGTTTGATTTTTTCTGGGTTGGATTTCCAATGTTGGTTATTGGGTTTCTTTACCTTTATTTCTTTAGTTATCGATTGTTACCCGACCGTTCAACGGCTATCGATGACTTTCAGGAGTCAGAACGTAAATATCTGGTAGAGGCCGAAGTACGACGCAATTCCAAGTTAATTGGTAAAACGCTTAAAGAGGCAGACTTAAACGGCAAATACGGTTTGTTATTGGTTGAAATTATCCGTGGTAAACAAACCCTTCAGATATTAAAAGATAGTTTCGTTTTAAGAGAAGGTGATTTGTTGCGTTTTGCCGGTGATAATACTAATGTGGCCAGTCTTCTTTCTGAGAATAGTGACCTAACAGTTCCTTCTGTTGGAATGATGTCGAAGTTGAAGCGGTCTCAGATTGTGGAGATTGTTATTTCGCATAATAGTTCGTTGATAACGAAGCAGATTAAGGAGATTTATTTCAGAGGTAGGTATGACTCTGCCTTATTGGCGATTCATCGGAATGGTGAGCGAATCAGAGGAGCCATTGAAGAAGTAAAATTAAAGGCAGGCGACGTTTTGTTATTATTAGCCGGTGAAAGTTTTACGAGTCATATTCAGAATCAAATTGATTTTTATGTAATCTCTCGTGTTAAGGAGCTACGAAAACCTGAAAGATATAAGATTTGGGTATTGTTTGGTGGAACACTATTAGCCATATTTCTTTCTGCAATCAAATTGGTTCCATTGTTTTTAGGGCTTTTGATTGTGCTTGCTTTGATTAATCTCTTAAGAGTTGTGTCGGCAAAGGACTTACCTAAGAGTATTGATTATAACCTGGGTGTTATCATTGCCTTATCGTTGGCTTTGGGCACAGCAATGATGAAAACAGGTGTTGCTGATATGATTGCCAATTTTGTGATTTCTATCTTCTTACCTTTGGGTCGGATATCATTATTGGTTGGTATTTACCTGATAACATCGGTGTTGGCAGCTTATATTACTAATAAGGCGTCCGTTGCCATTCTGTTTCCAATTTCTATTACTGCTGCTAAAAATCTGGGATTAGATCCAATGCCTTTTGTTTTGGTTGTTTCCTTTGCAGCAGCGGCCAACTTTTTAACTCCAATTGGATATCAGACTAACTTAATGGTTTATGGTCCGGGTGGATACAATTTTAAGGATTTCTTTAAGATAGGATTTCCTTTAACTGTAATTTATATGGTAGTTACAGTTGCTGTTTTAAGCTATATCTATTTTTAAGTTTTTAATAATGCCCCAGTAATTTGGCAATACGGTCGATGTATTTGTTTTTATTCGGGTCAATAGGGTTATTACTGGTTTTGGCAGATAGAAGTTCTTTGCGCAATGCAATAAAGGCATCAGAAATCTCAGTCAGATTTTGTTGACTCTTAACCAGTCGTTGTTCTAGATTTTTTACTTCAGAGGTTTGAGCCTCCAGAGCCTTTGAAATTTCAAATTTCTTAGCATTAGTGTCTGTTAGTTTAGATTTTGTATCACTCAATTCCTGTTGTAAATTTTGGCTTCGTTGTTTAGCCATGCGAATTGAATATTGCAGGTTGGCAGTGTCTCGCTTTAACGCAGTTATTGTTTGAAGTGTTTCTTTAAGTTCTTCTTCAGCTAAATAACCTGCTTTTTCTTTTGCCTTGAATTTACCAAGTGTTTCATTTAATTTCTGATTAAGTTCAGCTGATTGATCTTCCAGTTGGGTTACTTTGATCATCAAATCTGCTATCTCATCAGATCTTAGGGAATTACTCTTACCGAAATCAGTTTTAATTTCTTCAAAATCTTTAATAGCTTGGTTTAGATCGCTTTGTAATTCTTTATTTTCCTTGTTCTTAGTTGTTAAGTCATCAGCAAGTTCATTCTTTTCAAGCAGTAATGCCTCATATTTCTTTTTAGAAACAACACATGAGGTAAATAAAAATGAAAGGGCAAGTAATACGAAAATGTTCTTAAGCATAGCCAAGACTTTAAAAATGATTTTTAATTTTATCAAAATTATAAAAAACTTCTACAATGCAAATTCGAATTTCAAAAGCTGTCGTTTTACTGTTAATGTTTATCTCTGGCTCTGTATTTGCTCAAAATATGACCTTAAAAGGTGTTGTTATCGATGCTGAAACCAATAAACCGGTGGAGTTCGCCAATCTTGGAGTTGTAGGTTCATTTATGGGAACAGCTACTGATTTTAATGGTTTATTTGAACTTACAATAAGTGAGGAGTTTAAAAATTATACCGTAAGAATTTCGGCCGTTGGCTATCTTCCAAAGGAATTAAAGGCCTATGAATTGGTAGGTTCGCAAGGTGTAAGAGTTAAGATGATTCAGCAAAGCTATGGTATCGATCAGGTAGAAGTGATGGCAGAGTCAAAAAGATTATATGGAATTATTAAAACGGCTGCCAATATGATTTCTGATAATTATGAAGGATCTTATGGTTCAAGGGTGTATTTTTCGCAAATAGTTAATGAGAATCAGAAAACAGAGATGGCTTTGAAATTTTTTGATGAGAAAGGGTATGGGGATCGAAGTTTTAGCAATGCATATGAAAATAGGGGCTATGAAGTGCAGGAAGTAAGAAGAAATTTTGAACAGAAACCGATTGTTAAGGGCATGTTGAGGGCTGACGATTTGCTGGAATTTGATATTGTGCGGGTTAGGGGGAATGTGTTGGATGTAAATGTGGTAGATAAGTTTAATTTAGAACTTGTTGAACAAGAAAGCCAAAATATGGATTCGATATGGGTTATAAAGTATAGTCTGGATAATCCTGCTTTTGATGCAACGGGAGATGAACAAGTGATAGACTACAAAGGTGTTATTTATATTTCTTCGAAAGACTATGCGGTTTTAAGAAATGAGCTGGAAGTTAAGAGTAAGGGGTATCATCATGCAGGTCGTAGTTCTGGATTGGTTTCAGAAAAACAGGTATATGAATATAAAGTTGTTACTTCCTATCGTAAGACAAGTAATAATAAATATGCCCTGAGTAAGATCGAATATTCAGGCACAGGTTCTGAGAAGCTAAAAATGGATTGGGTAAGCTATGATTTTACATCAGGTAGTAAAAAGGGGGTTGATCGTACTTATTACTCAACCTCCCAAACGGATGAAGATTTTTGGAAGCGATTTGAAATCCCAAAGAAATAAATAGAAAAGAGGGTGTCCAAAAATTAAACATCAGAACAACGTTAGTTTCAATTTGTAATAAAATATCATTTTATGTCACCCCTAAATCCCCTGAAGGGG
>NZ_JBNGOX010000037.1:0-58848 GCF_050589785.1 Carboxylicivirga caseinilyticus
TACTAAATATCAAGCATATAAACAAATAATTAAGAAGATAAAATACTGATTATGAACAAAAAAAGAGGGCATCCGTTTTTGGACACCCTCTTTTTGTTTGATAATATTTATACTATATCTTTATTTTGGGTGATGAAAATTACCAATGTATTTGTTATCAATGTGCAAGAGATACTAGCATTTAAAGTGATTTAGCTTTTTAATTTTTAAGGTTCTATAGACTATTAGTTATATTTATCTGCTTATAATAGATTATTGTGTATCTGTACAAAGCAAATTAAAACACGGAAATAATGAATTATATCGAAATCAATAAAAATCTTTGGAATAAAAAAACAGAAATACATTACGAATCTGATTTTTATGATGTAAAGTCATTTCTAAAGGGGAGAAGTTCATTAAATCCAATAGAGCTGAATTTGTTGGGTGATGTAAAAGATAAGAAAATATTGCATCTTCAATGTCACTTTGGGCAGGATACACTTTCGTTTGCCCGCATGGGAGCGAAGGCGACAGGTGTTGATTTATCAGACAAAGCGATTGAAAAGGCGCGACAGTTAAACGAGGCGGTTGGAATGGATGCAATATTTATTCAAAGCGATATTTATCAATTATCCGAAGTACTGGATGAGCAGTTTGATATTGTTTTTACTTCATACGGTACAATAGGTTGGCTTCCTGATATGGATAGGTGGGCTCAGGTAATCAATCATTTTTTAAAACCAGGTGGACAATTTCTGATTGTGGAGTTTCATCCTGTTGTATGGATGTTTAGTTACGACTTTACCAAGGTTGAGTATAATTATCTTAAATCCGATCCAATTGTGGAAGAAGAGGAAGGAACCTATACAAATAAAGATGCTGATATAAAAGAAACATCAGTAAGCTGGAATCATGGCATGGGAGAGGTGGTAAATGCTTTAATACATGCCGGATTAACAATAGCCGATATGCATGAGTATGATTATTCCCCTTACGATTGTTTTCAGAACACAGTTCAGATAGATGATGGAAAATATCAGATAAAAGGCTTGGAAGGTAAACTTCCTTTGTTATACTCTGTGTTAGCACAAAAGAGTCAGTAAATGTTCAATTTGTAAAGATTTTAAAGTATGTTGATTACAGCATTATTAGTCAATATTTAAGTCAGTTTATAAAACGAATATGAGTGCCATAACCCAATCAGAATACGAGCTTTTATATGATTTCCTTAGTGTCTCAGCACCTGTATCGGATGAACTTTTTCTGATGTTGAAAAAAGCATTCAAAAAGAAATGCTATAACAAAGGTGATTCTATTTTACGAGAAGGAGAGATTGAAACCCGATCAAAATTGGTGATGAGCGGGGTGGTGCATCAGTATATTTTTGAAGATGATGAACCTGTTACCATTAATATTACTCCCAAAGGTTTGGCATTTAATTGTATTAAGAGTTATGTCGAAGGTTCCCCTTCTATCGAAATTCATGAAGCAATAACTGATGTAGAGTTATTGTATATTGAGAAAGGTGAGCTGGAAGAAATGGCGAAACAAAGTCAGGAACTCAGCTATTTATTGTATAAGATTTATGAAACCATCCTTGCAGACCGCGAGAATCGTACATTGATGCTACAATATCGGAATCCAACCAAAAGGTTTCAGTTGTTTCACGAGATTGTAGAGCGGGCTCATTGGATATTGGGAGATACGCCGGATAAATATATTGCCAGTTATTTAAATATGACTCCACAGCAATACAGTAAAGAAAAACGTATGGCTGCAAAGAAGTTATCCTGAGATAACTTTCCTTTTAAGTGAATGTGTTTTTTTTGATCCATCAAATTAAAATAAGCATGTTTAAGTACACCTTTCTACTGTTATTGATCAACCTGTTTGTTTTTGAAGGTAAATCCCAGGTATCAGAAGCTGATATTCAAACACTTTTGTCAAAGCGTCATGGAGAGTCTGATAGAAGTATTGTTTTGAAAATTACTAATACAAAAGAGTATAAATTAGATAGTCTGGTTGAATTCAATTATAACGAGAACTCTCAGCAATGGGATAGACCATTCATCAAAGAATCTTTCACATATGATCATGACCAGGAAACTTTATGGATTTATTCATCGTGGGATGCGGGTGAAAATGTCTGGAGTGAACTAATGAAAGAAGAGATGAGCTACGATCAGGAAGGTAATCTTTCAGGTTTTGTTACTTATGTAATAGGTGTTGATAATGTATGGCATGAATTTATCAAAGAAGATTACCGATATAATACAAAGAATAAGCTCAAACAAACCAATCGTTTTGCATGGAAGTATAGCAGTAAACAATGGTTAGAAACAGAGCAAGTTTATTATAGTTATGATGATGAGGGAAAATTGCTGAAAGATAGTGTAATGCAATGGAGCTCAGATTTAGAAGAATGGGAGAAATCTTCGAAGAATGATTATACCTATATCCATACAGGTCTTCCTCACTATATTTATCATTCAGTTTATAATAAAGAATTAGCTGAATGGGAACAGGATGAATATGTTTGGTATTTATATAGTTACAGCTTTTGGCAATTGCTTTCAAAAACAGTGTATCATAAGCATGGCGAGGAATGGAAACGACATAAAATGGAATCATATATTAGAGGAGAAAGAGGCGATATTAATGGCAATAACTCTGTAGTTTGGGATTATTCCAATGAACAACCTGGTTTTGATTATAAGAATTCGGTATTTGAATATGATTATGATATCTCTTCTGATGCTATTTTGGTTCCTTATTATTTCAGAAATTCAGAATCGTTATACTATCATCATAAAATAATTGATAATAATCTGTTTAAGAAGGAAGAAGGTAGTACTGAAATGGAGCAATACCGTAAAATCAAATATTATTATTCAGATACAAATAGTTCTACTGATCTAAATGAGGCTGAAAATATTGATTTCAATGTTTATCCTAATCCTGCGAGTGATTTTATAACCATAGAATGTGAAGAATCTGTTCACACATATCAAATTGAGATCTATAATCTGGCAGGAAAGAAAATATTGCATAGAAATTTGACTTCTGGTTATGAAAGAATAGATGTGAGTCAACTTACTAAAGGAATTTATTTCTATTTGATATATTCTAATTCTAAACGGCAATCTGGTAAAGTATTAATTAACTAATGGTGCATATAATTTGTTGAGGTTGTAGTCTTTGCTACTTTTGTTTTCCTATGCAATTAGTTCCTCAAATTATTACTACACATCAACGGATTTTAGTTGGTAAAAAGCTACAGATGAGCTTGGCTAACTATAAAATTAGTGAGCTTTGGCGAAGTTTTATGCCTCAAAAAAGGGAGGTTAAGAATCGTTTGAATAATGATTTGATTTCATTAACGGTATATGATTCCAACTATTTCATGGCATTTGATCCTGAGAAAAATTTTATAAAATGGGCTGCTGTAGAAGTTACAAGTATGGATGAAGTGCCATCGGAGCTGGATATTATGGTTATACCTGAAGGAATGTATGCAGTATTCAATTATAAAGGATTAGCCTCAGATCATTCTTTCTTTCAATATTTACTGGGATCCTGGTTGCCTGCTTCTGAATATGTTCTGGATGCCCGACCTCATTTTGAAGTTTTGGGTGAAAAATATAGTAATACAGCTCCTGATTCTGAAGAAGAAATATGGATCCCTATTAAAAGCAAGCATAATTAATTACTTCATTTTGGCAGGTTTTATGGTCTTTATTTTTAGTCTATAAAACTATTTGTTAGATTTCAGGGTTATTTTTTATTGAAACAATAAATCTAACCTATGAAATTCCTGAAGAGATTACTTTATACACTATTAAGCTTAGTTCTTGTTGTTTGGTTGGCATCTGTAGTTATCTTACAATTAGAAAAAAATCAATCGGCATACCTGAAAATCAATAATCATCCCGAATTAAAAGCAAATTCATACATTATATCCAATGTGAATATTATTCCGATGACTGCAGATACTGTTTTGGAAAATATGACAGTATTGGTGGAGAATGGAGTTATTAAAGAAATAAGCAAAGCAAAACCTTTTGTTGAAGTTCCTATTATTGATGGGAAAGGTGGTTATTTATCTCCGGGATTGATAGATATGCATGTTCATCTTTGGGATCGCTTCGAATTAGGTCTTTACCTGGCTAATGGTGTCACAACAATCCGAAGTTTATTGGGGATGCCATTTCATCTGGAGGTTAAAGAACAATTGCAGAAGAGTGAGATCATAGGTCCGGAGTTTTATACTTCATCTCCACAATTTTCAGGGCCAGATGATGGTGATATCTTTCATAAACAAGTGAATACTCCGGAAGAAGCTGCACAATTAGTTATAAAATATAAAGAGGCTGGATACGATTATATAAAAACATACAATCTTTTACCAAAACATCTATTTGAAGCCGTACTTAATCAAGCTACTTTGTCAGGAATACCAGTGATCGCACATCCCAGTTTTCTAGTCGAGTACAAATATCATTTCGATGATAGAATTAGCACTGTTGAACATACCGAAGATATTTATCAGCAAGCATTAAACTATAAGTACGACCGTGAAAAGTTGCAGGAGGTAGTTGATGGCTATGCCCATTCAGGACAGACTCATTGTCCTACGATAACAGTATTTTTTAATCTAACTGAAATCTATAATAAAGGTGAAGCTTATCTTCAGTCGGAACAGATTGCATATCTCAATTCTTTTGTTGAGGATGTTGGCGGAGATTATAACAGGCATATGGCAATCCGATCAAGTGACTCATCATCCATTCAGCGAATCAATGAGCAACAACAGTTTCATATGGAAATTCTACAAAAGTTGTATGAAGCAGGTGTTAACATTGTTGCCGGAACCGATGCCGGCATCGTGAATACGGCAGCAGGTTTCTCAATTCATCAGGAACTGGAATTTTATGTGCAGGCTGGCATGAGTAATTATGAAGCTTTGCAAACGGCCACTAGAAATCCTTCCAAAGTGTATGAAGAATACTCTAACTTTGGAACAATTGACTTGGGTAAGCATGCTAATTTAATTCTCACTGAGGATAATCCATTAAAAGATTTGTCAACCCTAAAAAATCCGAAATGGGTAATGATAAAAGGAAGAAAGATTGAGAATGATCTGATGCAACAATTTAAAGATAAAGCCGCAAACAGGAAAAACTACCTGGCAACAATGATTAAGGCTATATCATATGTACTTTGGGGTAAATAATTTACCTGAAAATTGATCAAAATATAACAGATGAGGTTTTTTAGAATAATCAGACAAGCCCTTTTGTCAGATAATAAAATTAAGAAGTATGTTACGTATGCTTTTGGTGAAATAATATTAGTTGTGATTGGTATATTAATCGCTTTAGCCATCAATAATATCAATCAGGAACATAATATACGTAAAAAGGAAAAAGTGTATCTCGAAGGGTTGCAAAAAGAATTGGAAACCAGCAAAAATAAGTTGCAAGAGCTTATTAAGATTAATCATGCAAACTATGAAGGTGCAAAAAGGATCGTCTATTTTATTGAAAATCCTGATTCGTTAATATCAGAAGAGCAGTTTTCAGAATTGATATTTAATAGTCTGGCTTTCGATATTGCTTTCAATCCCAATAACTCCTTATTAAACGAAATGATTAATTCTGGTAGTTTAAAAGATATTTCAAATAACCAATTGAGGGTTTATCTTACTAATTGGATTTCGACACTTGATGATGTTGCTAAGCAGGAAGTTGATCTTGAAAAACAAAGAGAAAAGGTGATTAATATTCTATCTGGTGAAGAGTACAGTATTAAGACAATCTTTGATTTTAATCAGGGTATTAAAAGTCAAATTGATTTACCAACAAGTAAGATTACAAGAAGTAATCTGAAAATATTAGCTTCTCCTGAGTTTGAGAATAATCTTATCATGTTTATTCTATCAGCTTTTGCTACTGAGCAGAATCATTACATTCCTTTGCAAGATGAGCTTGATAGGATGATTGAGTTGATAACTGTGGAGTTGTCAAAATAAACTGTTGAATTGATTCTGAAAATCTTAATAGAGAATAGTATATAAACTTTTCAAGAATAAAAATTCATCAAAAGTAAATCGGAATCTAATCAAAGCAATGTTTTTATAAGTTGAAATTTTATGCTTTAGCCGATCATTAGTACATTTGCTGAGGCTAAATTCAATATATGAAAGACTACATCCTGTTTATTGATACAGAAACATCGGACAGACCACATCAATGGAACTCATCAACTGATGATATTCATAAGTGGCCATATGTATTGCAGGTATCCTGGACAGTTTGTAAAAGTAGTGGAGAAACTTTGTTTACGCGCGATTTTTATATTAATCCAGGTGAAATTCAAATCAATCCTAATGCATATAAAATCCATGGGATCAATCTTGAATTTTTGCAGCAAAACGGGATATCACGCGAGGATGCAATCATGAAATTGGTTGACGATATTAAAAAATACAAACCTTTATTGGTAGGGCATTTCCTAAAGTTTGATCTGCGAATGATTGAAGTGGCACTTAACCGTGTTGGAGAAACTCTTGATTTGGATGCTTTACCAAAGTTTTGTACCATGCTTAATACACGACGACCTTATGCTCCGATTGATACACCTATGTTGAGATTAAACCAATTGTATCAACAGCTCTTTAACAGAGAATTGAAAGATGCACATAATGCAAAAGTTGATGCAGTTGCAACAAAGGAATGCTTTTTTGAACAAGTAAAACAGGGAAAGATTGATGACAAGGTAATTCAGAGGCAGCAAAGGTATTTCAGAAAAAGTGGCAAACTCAGAGGTTTGTTACTGCAATTTTTGTCATGATATGACTTTTGTTTTTCCTGAAAAATTATTGTTTATAGCTTAGTTGAGTGTTTTGTTATGAAAGATAATAAAGAGTTTTTACAACATATATCCCCCTTTTGTATCTTACCTGATTCTATTCTCAAAGAGGTTTCTGATATGATGTCGATTAAGACATTTAAAAAAGATGAAACTATTTATATTCAGGATAAGAGTCCGGTTACCACAATTGATATCATTGTGAAGGGGGCTTATAAAGCCAATTTTTACGATAGTACAAATGTTCTTAGGTTAGAAGAATTATATAATAGTAATGATATCTACGGAGGAAGTTCTGTTCTTCTTAATAAGCAATTTTCCATTCGAACTGTTATTGCCCTTGAAGATACTGAGGTTCTTACTCTTGATAAAGAGGAGTTTAAAGCTTTGTGTCGCAGCTATCATGAGTTTTTTGAGTTCTTTTCAAATCAATTTGGCAATAAAATGCTGAATGATGCATATGCGCATTTTGTGAAGCAAAATACCATGTTTGAAGAGAACTTCATTGATGCCGACCTGATCTTTACACGTAAGATCGATACCATCACTCCACGTCTTTTAGTTACCTGTTCGCCTCAAACACCATTGCATGCAGTAGCTGCTTTAATGCGCGATAATGTTGTTAATTGTGTTTATATCAAAGAGGATAATGAATTGGTAGCCTTTGTATCAAAAGATACCATTATAACAAATGCCATTGCCAACGAAAAGAGTATTTATACTGAGGTGATGGAAGTTGCTGAAAAGGAAGTGGTAACCATTTCGAAAGATGCATTGGTTTATGAAGCTTTATTAGCTTTGTACCCTTCACAGAAAGAGTATCTCTTAGTCAAGGATGGAGAACAAAACCTTGGATATTTAAGTCGTTATCGTTTGTTGACAGAGCATGCTCAGTCACCTTTGGTTTTCATACAGTCTGTTAAATTATCCAATACCGTTTTTGAGTTAAAAGAAAAATGGGCGAAAGTTCCTGAGTTTATTGAGTCGATGTTGGGGAGAGGTGTGAATGCCGAAATTGTAAATCGTATCATAAGCACGATTGCTGATGAAATTCTTTTCAGGGTGATAAAAGGTGTGATTAAAGAGATGCCTCCAGCACCTGCGCAATTCTGTTTTATGGTTTTGGGTAGTGAAGGACGAAATGAACAAACACTGGCTACTGATCAGGATAATGCAATTATATACGAAGACAAAGCAAATCTTCAGAGAGAAACAGTAAGGGCTTATTTTCTTGAATTTGCCAATCGTATATCAACGCGTCTGGATGATATTGGTTTTAAGTTTTGTACCGGAGGATTTATGGCGAAAAATCCAAAGTGGTGTCATTCATTATCGCATTGGAAGCGCAATTATGATAGCTGGATTGCAGAGCCGGCACCTGATCAGGTTGTTAAATTTTCAACCTTCTTCGATTGCCGGTTTGTTTATGGCGATAAGTCGTTGTTTGATGAGTTACATCATCATATGCTGGATTGTATCGATAAAGCGCCTCCAAAATTTTTATATAACCTGGTAAGTAACACTTTGCAATATGAGGTTCCTTTAACTGTTTTTAAAGGAATTAAGACCTTTGTGAAAAACGACAAAAAGGTTTTTAATATTAAGCATTCGATGAGTACCATTGTTGATATGGCACGTATGTATGCATTACAACATAAAATTCAGGATAACAATACCGGAGCGAGACTTAAAGAGTTGCACAAAGCAGGTCATTTTGATGAGTCTCAATACAAAGAGTTGCTCAATGCCTATTATTATTTAATGGGATTAAGGTTGAAAAATCAATCAACCCAAATATTGCGTGATTTTACCGAAGCAACCAATTTTCTGGAGTTAAAAAGGTTGACGGCTGTTGAACAGGCTACCCTACGTGAAATTTTTAAATTTATTAAAGATATGCAATGGGTTATTAAAGCCAGATTTAATATAAATCGTTAATTTAAGCTTCTGACTTGGCACTTATTTAGCTGCCTGTTAAGTGGTAAAGCTTTTAACGATGAAGAATAAGCAAAGAATACCAATTGTTGATAAAAATTACCTCCTTGAAAAGTTTCCAGGAAAAGGAGGGTGGACCTATGCCGAAATTCCTGAAGTTGAACCTGATAAACATGCCTGGTTTAATTGGATAAAAGTCTGTGGATATATTGATAACTATGAGTTAAAACATTCCCGATTAATGCCAATGGGTAATGGCAAACTATTTCTACCTGTAAAAACGGCTATACGAAAAGCTATTAAGAAACAAGAAGGAGACACAGTGCATATCGTTCTCTTTCCTGATGATTCTTTAATTGAGATTCCAAAAGAGTTGTCTGTTTGCTTTGATTTTGAAGATACACGATTAAAAACTGCTTTTGAAAAGGAACCGGAAGGAAGGCGCAAAGAATTTATTGAGTGGATTGCAGAGGCTCGTAAAGAAGAAACGAAAGCAAAACGAATTGGAAGATGTATAGACTATCTGAAGGATAAATATAACTTATAAGTACTTAATAAATAATTTACAATATATTATCAAAATTGTGAAACCACGATTTGTAGAAGTCGTAGTAAAAAATATTTAAAGCAAACACAATAATCAATATTGTTTTTATTTATTCTTATATTTAAATAAAATCAGGATAAGAAAATTTTGGAAATAAAGAATTCATTACAAGATAAGTCGCTTAATCAGGATGAGTTAAATGATAAGATACTGAAAAAAGTATTTCTTGTTCTAACAGTTCTCGTTGTTCCGGTTGTCATAATTGCTGTTATTCGATCGTATCTGATCTCTGGTGAATTGAGCACCGTTGGTTTAACTGGACTAACGCTGATATTAAGCCTTTCATTTTTATTTTATACCAATTGGCAAACACGCTTTCGAATCCATCTATTCCTGATAGTTTTGATATTGTTGGCAGCATTTGGCATGTATCACTATGGCTTCTTTGCCTTGAGTAAATACGCCCTTGTATTGGTGCCGGTCTTTTCTATTCTTTATTTGTCGTACAGACGAACCTTGGTTTTTGGTTTTATTTCACTTCTCGTTTATATTGTTTTTGGGACTTTATATGTGCTCAATGTCATACCATATAAAATTGATACCAGTACTCTGGCAAAATTGTCAACTACATGGATTACAGATGGTTTGGTGCTGGTTATCATTTCATTGTCGATAAGCACTGTGGTTTACAATATGGTTAGTGCCTATAAAACAGAGGTTAGCAAACTAAAGGCCAGCGAAGAAATGCTTTATAATAGTTTAAATGATCTCCCATTACCGGTTGCCATTGTTAATAAAGGATACCAGATTCTTTTCCTGAATAATAGTTTTGTAAACCAGTTGGGATATTCGTTAAATGATGGAGCGGATGTTTATTCAATTTTAAAGTTGGCGATACCAGAATTCAGAGTTTTTCAGGAAGTCATCAAAGAATGGCAGTTTAATATCGATAATGCTTTTAATAACAAGGTTTTGCCTCCAGTAAAAGAGTATGTGTATAAATGTAAGAATGGAGAAGAACGGATTGCAGAGATTCACTACAGTTTATCGAATGATAAAATATTGCTGATGTTTGTAGATCTGACGGAACGAAAGCAGAGGTTGAAAGAGATTGTTAAGGCCATTGTTCAAACAGAAGAAAAGGAGAGAGGTAGGGTGGCCAAAGAATTACACGACGGATTAGGACCTTTAATCTCAACTGCTAAAATTTATGCACACAGTCTTACAAAAGTAAAGGATCAAAGTGTTATCGATAATTATAATTTGCGATTACAACAGATTTTGGATGAATCTATTAATGAAATTAAAGATATTTCAAATAACCTAAGCCCCCATATTCTTCGAAATTATGGATTAAAAGATGCTGTACTGACTTTTGTTGAGAAGCTTAGACCTGTGTCTGAAATACATTTTTCTATTGATATTGATGTGCAGTCAACATTAAACGAAGTTACACAGTTCACAACTTATAGGTCTGTTGTTGAGTTGATTAATAATTCAATTAAACACTCAAAAGCTAAAGATATTGTTGTTGAAATTCAGGATAAAGAGGAGGGGCTTTTTATTGCATTTCGGGATAATGGAGTTGGTTTTGATTATGAAAAAAACAAGAACAAAGGTTTTGGATTAAATAATCTGATTGCCAGAATCGATAATATTGGCGGAAGTTTTAATTACTCAACCAGCCCTGATGAAGGAGTTGAAATAAAGGTTTATTTACCATTGTAACGATTATGATACGAATTGTTTTAGTTGAAGATTTAGATTTGATACGGGAAGGAATCAGAGTATTGGTTTCACAAATTGATGATTTTGAAATAGTAGCTGAATATAGCAATGGTAAAGAACTGGTTGATAATATTAAGCACTTGCAGGTAGATATCATAGTAACAGATATCGATATGCCGGTGATGGATGGTATTACTGCAACACGAAAAGTGTTAGCTGTGAGATCCGATTTAAAGGTTATAGCCTTATCGTTGTATAACGAATCACAGTATTATCACGATCTGGTTGCTGCCGGAGCTAAGGGGTTTATTCTTAAACAAGCAAGTATACAGGAGCTTGAAGAGGGAATACGTGAAGTATATAAAGGAGGTAGCTACTTTTCACAGGAATTATTGCAGAATGTTATTAAAAACATGAAGTATCAGGACTCTGGTTTAAAGGCAAATGACGATTCAGAAAATATCACAGAGAAAGAAGCCGAGATGTTGAAACATATCTGCGAAGGATTAACAAATCAGGAATTGGCAGATAAGTTATTTGTAAGTGTAAAAACTATCGAAAGCAATAAGGCTCGCCTTATGCGAAAAACGAATTCGAGAAATAATGCAGCTCTCATTTTATGGGCTATAAAAAACAAAATAGTGAAACTGTAAAATATAGGGATTTCCCTATGTGAAAACCATGTTTTCACTGTCTTTTGTTAAGTAAATCATATCTACCTTGCATACTAGAATAACGTACATCGTTATGTACAACTTGTGAGGAAACAACATCCAAATATAATTATAGTTAATAGTTCGAAAAGTATGGTGGATGCTATTGTTGATTTTATTGAAAGCAATAGCGAATATATAATATTAGGTAGCGCGCCAGACTGTAAAATGCTGTTAAAATCACCAGAGCTTAACGAAGCTGATTTGGTACTGATCGATATTGATATTCTTGATGATGAGAGTAAAGAATCAGTTAGCATGCTAAAAGCAATAAGACCAGATTTCAAGCTTATAGCAATTAGTATGTACAGTGAAAAGGTATACTGGGAGGATTTTTATGAAGCAGGATTTTCTGCGGTTGTGCATAAATATATGATTACAGAGGAACTACTGAGTACTATTAACAGGTTGATAAATGGATAGTTATAGATAATGCAGTTTTGTTGTAAAAGGTACCATAAAACTGAAATGGATGATAAATAAAAGAATGAAGGAATAAAATAATAAGTGAGGTAAACAACGCAATTTTTGAGTGGAATATGTTACCCAGTAAAATAGCATCAAAGGTTGAGGGAATAGGTATTAGTTTGAAGTATAATTGAATAGGCAAGGGGGTTTAAAAGAAGCCATTTCCTTTTTTAAGCTAAAAAATACGTAGTATCGGGTAACTTTTTATAGGGGGAGTCGTGAGGTCTTGTAACGCAAAGTTACAGGGCCTCGCTTCATTTATGACTATCTGTAAAAAACTTGGTTGGCTAATTTATTTGATCTTTTGACCAGAATCTTACATCCCATTTTGTAGTTTGATGGTAGCTTAGTTGTATGTTATAAATCCTAATCCAAAAGTTATGAAAATCAACCTTATCCTATTAGCTACTTTATTGTTAAGTCAAATTGTGATTGGTCAGAATCCAGTTAATTCAAGTTACTTATTTGATGTATTTACCGATGCCACCATTCTAATGAAAGATGGTACAACAGCAAAAGCCAAATTAAATTATAATACGCTGGATGAACAGATGGTTTTTATGCAAGATGACCAGGAATTGGCTATAGCAGAACCTTCAAAAGTAAAGAGTGTAAAGATTCATCAATTTACCTTTGTATATGGTTTTGCTGAGGCCTTCTTAGAGGTTTTATCCATTGGCGATAATCAGGTTTTTCTTCGTCATAAAACAAAGTTGCAGAATGGAGGATTGGCTGCAGGATATGGTACTTACAGTGAATCAAGTTCAGCTCAAAGCTATACTTCAGTTCAAGGTGCCGGAGGCAGAGCTCCTCAAATAGATGTTGATCAGTCAAACAGAATCATGGAAGAGGATGTATTATATGTTTTTAATGAAGGTGAATTCTATCCGGTATTAACGAAGAAACGTTTAATGAAAGTGTTTCCGGATATGAAGGATGATATAGAGAACTTTGTGAAAAATCAGAATACAGATTTTAAAAAAGTAGGGGATGTATATAAAATAATGGTTTTCTGCTATTCTCAGAAAAAGTAGTATGGTTTGATTCAATAGGTTAATTGTGAATTTGTTTTAGTGGTTAGGCTGTCTGCAAGATTGTAGGCAGCCTTTTGCGTTTTTATTTAGAAAAATGAAAACAAAGTTGAATTTTATTACCTTACAAAATATTCAGGAAATACTTTAGTAATGACACTTTTATTTGTTTACGGTACACTTTTATATAAGGTAGATAGCAGGATGGCAAATTTTTTAAAGGATAATGGACGACATTTAGGTAGTGCATACATAAATGGAAGATTATATGAAATAGATGGATATCCGGGAGTTGTAGTTTCAGATAAATCTGGTGAGAAGGTAATCGGGAATATATTTGCAATAGAAGATGAAGAGACTGTTTTTACAGAACTGGATAAATATGAAGAAGTAGGACCTACCTTCGCACAACCGAATGAATATAAGAGAGAAAAACTGGAAGCATTTATGAATGATGGACAAAAAGTAAGGTGTTGGGTGTATACTTACAATCATTCGGTTGATAAGTTAAGGCAAATTGCATCAGGAGATTATTGGTCGTATGTAAATAAATCAAATTAAATGGTCAAAATAATTCTTGGAATATTATTTATGGGTGGTTTGTTTGCGAATGGTTTTAAAGCTGATCAGAAAAAATTTAAAAGAGTGGCTGATGCCTATCTAGAAAAGGAAGCAGGGTTAAAAACTCTTTTAACTCAATATGGTCTTAATTTGGATCAGCTTGAAGTGTATCTGCGAGCTTTCAAGACTGAAAAGGAACTGGAGCTTTGGGCCAGAGACAAGACTGATAAAAATTTTCAATTGATTAAAACATATAAAATATGTGCAACTAGTGGAAAAATAGGCCCAAAAAGAAAACAAGGTGATTTACAGATACCCGAAGGTTTTTATCATATCAGTGCTTTTAATCCGCAAAGTAAATTTTATTTGTCAATGCGACTCAATTATCCCAATGCTTCAGATAAGATCTTAAGTGATAAAAAATATCCCGGGAACGATATTTATATACATGGCGATTGTGTTACCATTGGTTGTTTGCCCATTACTGATGATCAGATAAAAGAACTTTATTTAATCTGTGTTGAAGCACGTCAGAATGGTCAGAAGAAAATTCCAGTGACGATTTTTCCTGCTCGGTTAACAGATAATCGTTTTACAGAACTAAAAGAGAAATATCAATCTAACATTGAGGTAGTAAACTTATGGAATGATTTAAAAATCGGATATGAATTGTTCAATCAAAAAAGACAATTGTTCTCTGTGAATTTTTTGCCAGATGGACGGCATGAAGTGAAGTAGTTTTATATGTTGCCAATAAATAGACTAATATCAGATTTTCTGTTCTCCAATGGAGCTCAATTGGTACGTTTTGTTGATGTGTCTCATCTTAATAAAAAGCAAACACTGGGTTATAAATCAGCGGTATTAATTCTTATTCCTTTATCGCCAGCCTACATCCAGGAAGTATCTGCCAATCCCGATTATGTGAAAGATATGTTGCGAACCAAGCAAATGAATCAAGATCAATTTCATTTAACCGAACAAAAATTGATAACCTGGCTGATATTCTGGCAACCTATTTAACAGACCATGGGTATGAGGCTTATTCTCAGTCAGAAAAAAATCTGGAAAAAAGCCAACGTTATAATTTACAGGAGTTACGAACTCCGGTACCACATAAAACCATTGCTCTGCTTGCAGGTTTAGGATGGATTGGTAAGCATAACCTGCTTGTTCATCCAGACTATGGAAGTGCTCTTTGTATGTGTTCTGTTTTAACCAATGCACCCCTGGAAACAGAGAATCATGAAATAATCACCAGTAAATGCGGACAATGCAATGAGTGTGTAAAAGCATGCGTCCCAAAAGCTTTAAAAGGTATTACCTGGAATCAGCAACTGGACAGAAATGACTTGTTGAATATTGAAAATTGTACTACTTGCCTGCAATGCATGATGGCTTGTCCATGGACACAGAAATTTGCTTCAACTCTTACCCTGTAAGTATGAGATATGTTTGTTTATCTTTGCGGGATGAAAGCTATGGAAGATCAAATTAAGAACTATATAAATGCTTTGGGAATAAGTGAGTTAAAGCCAATGCAGCAAGAGATGCTCACAACCGCTGCAGCGGGTAAAGATATCATTTTACTTTCGCCAACAGGTTCGGGCAAAACACTGGCCTTTTTATTACCCTTACTTTTAAAACTGAATCCTGAAAAGGAAGTTGTTCAATTAATGATTTTAGCCCCTTCGCGAGAGTTGGCTATTCAGATAGAGCAGGTTTTTAGAGAGTTGAAGACCGGATTAAAGGTCCTGTGTAGCTATGGAGGACACTCTATTCAAACGGAACGAAACAGCTTTTTACATCCACCCACTGTATTAATAGGCACACCAGGTAGAATTGCCGATCATGTTCGTCGTGAACGTTTTTCGTTTGATCACCTGAAATATTTGGTGCTCGATGAATTTGATAAATCACTAGAATTGGGTTTTCAGGCTGAGATGAAAGAAATCATCTTTCAATTGAAAGCGCTGAAGCAGCGAGTACTGACTTCAGCTACCAACTTAAAGGATATTCCTGCTTTTGTGGGAATTAAGAATGCTCAAACCCTTAGTTATATCAGTGAAGTAGAAAAACCTCTTACCTTGACCTTGAAAGGAGTTCGCTCGGAAGGTAAAGATAAACTGGATGCTTTTTTTAAACTGGTTTGTCATTTGGGTAACGAGCCAATGCTTGTTTTTGTAAATCATCGCGAAGCAGCCGATCGAATCAGTAATCACCTGCATGATATGGGCCTGAGACATGATGTTTTTCATGGAGGCATGAAGCAGGAAGACAGAGAGCGTGCTTTAATCAAATTTAGAAATGGCAGTCATCATTTATTAATAACAACCGATTTGGCATCGCGTGGTTTGGATATTCCTGAAATAAAATATGTGATTCATTATCATTTACCAGGTAAAGAAGATGCCTATATACATCGAAACGGACGAACTGCCCGAATGAATGCAGAAGGAACTGTATACTTATTACTGGCAGAAGAAGAACCTTTGCCTGAATATATTAAAACAGAATTACAGTTCGAAGAGGTAAATTCGTATACCGAATTGCCCGAGTTACCCGACTGGACAACTCTTTATATTGGTAGTGGGAAAAAAGACAAAGTCAATAAAATTGACATTGTTGGTTTGTTTTTTAAGAAAGGAAGGTTACAGAAGGATGAATTGGGGCGAATAGATGTGCTTGATCATTCGGCCTTTGTAGCGGTTAAAAGTGGCAAAGTAAAAAAACTACTTCAAAATCTTAAGAACGAGAAGATAAAAGGGAAGAAGCTGAAGATGGAAGTATCGAAGTAATATTATTTCGAATTAAAAATAAACAGCTGTGGTTACATTATCATATCACAGCTGTCTTTTTTTAGGTTTTGGTTTCAATTCTCTAACTCATCAATCAGTGCTAAGGCATTATCGCGTATAGGCTTTTGTCGTTTGCGCCATACCAATACGCCAATAATAAAACTTGCAGTTATTGCAATTACAAATATTATTTGAAACTGAATTATATCTGATATAGCTTCATGTGTCATGGGTATTTCTACCTTGTTAAGCGAAGAAGCAATATTAATGAGTAGAACGGCTCCGATAGCTATTGTCAGCTTTGGTTGAAAGAGTTTATATCTTTGAGCGGCTTTACGAAGCATCAAAATCGTAGGGAGTGAATAGTCAATCTGACGATATTCCTTATTGGCTTTTCGGAATAAAAGGGCAAAAGTGATCCATGCCAGTACATAAAAGAATCCACTTAATGAATCAGTCCAACTGTTATCTTCATCAAATACAAAATGAAAGATAAAAACGAGTGCATATACAGCACCAAATACAAAATAAAAGATTTTAAATCGATTGGTTGATTTTATGCTTTTTTCATCTTCACTCCTTAATTTAGAGATAAGTTCGTTAAGATGTATTTGTGGTTTATTTGATTTGTTATTCATGGCCATCTGGTTTTAATTTGGTTTTCAATTGTTCTTTAATACGATGAATCTTAACCTTTACATTGGGTTCGGTTATGCCAATAATATCAGCAATCTCACGCATGGTTAATCCTTCAAGAAGAAGAGTTATGAGAGATTTGTCAATTACCGATAACTGATTTAGCTCTGTTTGCAACTGGTTCAGTTTTCTTTCGAGTCTTACTTTGTTTTCCGTATCATCTTCATCCAGCAGATTGTGGATGTTAGATGTATCGGTATTAACAATCAGTTTCATTTTACGGAAGCTTTTACCGGTAAAGCTTAATGAAGTATTCACAGCAATTCGGTAGATCCATGTACTGATGGCAGCATCGCCTCTGAAAGAATGTAAACTGTTCCAGATGTTGATAAGTATCTCCTGATACATATCTTTTTGTTCATCCGGATCGGAATTGTAATAGCTGCAAATGCGCATTATTTTAGTTCCATGATCAGATACCAGTTCATTAAACTGTTGTTCTTTGTTTTTCATTCTTTAATTAGGTTTTGCTATTTAGATGGCCTAACAATTGAATCGTTACATTTTTTTTATTAAAAAATAAAACCCGACAATTGCCGGGTTTATTTATAAGTTCGAAAATAATAAAAAACTACCAATCCAATCCATACTGATCGCTGATATCTAAAGGAGGCATTGGTCCATCCAAGGGCTTCAGATCTTTAACATACCAATCCATCCAGGCAATTTGGCGGTACAGAACATCGATTTGTCCCACTTGTTTGCGGTTACCATGTCCTTCGCCCGGATATTGCACGAGTCGCACAGCCGGATGATGATTCATCTTCATTCTTCTATATAACTCATAACTTTGAGTAGGATGTACTCTAGGATCATCAGCACCACCATATATAAGTGTGGCAGTCTTACTCCGATGTGCATAATAAATAGGGCTTCGTTTTAGACTAATATCCCACATTTCTTCCAATGGTTTCCCACTGTGTACGTATAACTCTTCGTAAGGAATATCAGTAGTACCACGTTTACTGATAATATCGCTAATACCCACAAACATACCAACGGCTTTAACATAGTCGGTGTAGTAGGTGGCAAACCAGGCAGAGGCATATCCTCCATATGATCCACCAGCCATACCAACTCTATCACGGTCAGCACCTTTTTCTTTTACAAGGTAATCAATTGCATCTGCCAAATCATCGAATTCAGTTCCGGCCGGATCTTCAAATCCATGCATGCCGAAATCTACACCATAACCAGTACTGGCCCGGTAGTTGATATAGGCTACTAGATAACCTTTACCTGCCATAACCTGTCCTGGCGTTGCATATCGACATAACCAGCCATTTGAATGGTGCGATTCAGGACCTCCGTGAACAAACATAATGAGTGGGTATGTTTCATTCTCGTTGTAACCTACCGGTTTAATTAACAAACCTTCTATTTCCAGGCCATCGCGGGCATTAAATTTTATTACTTCCTGTTTCCCTAAAGTTCTCTCATTTAATACAGGGTTGATGTTTTTAACTTGCTTTAAAGCTTTTTTACTATCCCAAGTGTAGATATCGGATGCATTAGTTGGTGTAGATGCGCTAAAGACGAAGGTTTTAAAGTCATTGGAATAAAGAGGAGAACTAAAGATTATTCCATTTTCTTCAGAATCGAGGAGAAGGCTTCTCTTTTCCTTATTGACTGAAAAAGTGTATAATTTATTATTGACACCTTCTTCGCCAATATATAACAACTCTTTGTTATTCTTCCAGTCGGCCCAGGTAATATGTCCTTTGTATTTATCAGGTGTTATGTTCTCTGTTTTTTGAGTATTTAAATCAAAAATATAAGCCTGACTAACTGAATGATCATTGATGTTTAAAGCCCCGGTATAAACAAGTTTTGTTCCATCCGGACTAAAAGAATAATTACCTAATTTCCCTTCGTTGCTTAATTGATGAGATACTGTGCTGGATTCAAGGTTATAGATTTTTATTTTTCTGAACATGTATTTCTGATCGATCAAATTGAGCTCACTGCAACTGTAGGCAATTTGTTTTCCTTGTTTATCAAAAGTAAAATCCCATATATTTCCTTTGGTAGTAATGGCCTTAAGATCTGTAGGTTTAAATTCAATATCAAAATTTTGAATCCATAAGTGGTTATTGATTATGTCTTCTTCGTAAAAAATAAAATCGTATCCTCGTTTTTCCAATTCCTTTTGTTTGTCAGTTTTTCCAACAGAAGCAATGTAGGCAATGGCATTGTTTTGCGGGCTCCATTGAAAGCTATTTACTCCTGTAGGAGAATTTGTAATTTGGTATTCATTTCCATCATTAGAAATAAAAAATACTTGTCTGGTTCCTTTAATGTTCTTTATAACAGCCAACAATGATCCATCGTTATTCCACTGAGGAGATGAAGCTTTTTGGTCGTCATCAAACAAAGGTTTTGACTCGTTGGTATTAAGGTCCAAAATCATATAAGTTGATATGGCTCCACCCGGTTTATCATTTGCCGAACGAGGAGTGTAAATGCTATACATAAGCTTTGAGCCATCAGGGGTTAATTGATTTGTATGGATTGATTTAAGACTTAATAAATCAGCCGGACTCAAAACTGACTGGCTGAAAGCTGAAAACATACCCATTGCTAAAACTACAATTAGTACAGTTAACTTTTTAAATGGAGACTTCATGAGTATATGATTAAAATTTTAATAAAAGTAATAAGAATGTATAGTACTTATAACAGAATTGCTTTCTATCTGTTTTAATGCTCTCTGTTTATAGCCGAAAATATACTAGTTTAGTGTCTTCTAAATTTTACTTTATGCCCTGGAATAAAAAATGGTTTCAGTTTTCAGTTCTGCTAGTGTTGGCCTTTGTATGGGGAAGCTCTTTTATTCTCATGAAAATTGGTTTGAAAAGCTTTGAAAGTGATCAGGCAGCTTCCATTCGAATAGGTTCTGCCTTTCTGGTATTGTTACCCTATTCCATAAAAAGCTTCAGGGTTTTAAAAAAGAAAGATCTGAAGAGTTTATTAATAGCTGGTTTTTTGGGTAGCCTGATACCTGCATTTTTATTTACAAAGGCACAAACTCGAATTGACAGTGCTTTAGCAGGTATGTTAAATTCACTTACTCCGGTTTTTACTTTTATCGTTGGTTTGCTGCTGTATAAAAGTACCTTTAAAAATGCACAGTTTTTAGGAATTCTTATGGGGTTACTGGGTGCTGCAGGATTAATCTCAATGGGTGGAGGACTCGATTTAGGGCAAGTAAATAGCTATGCCTTATTTATCGTTTTGGCAACCATTTGCTATGGTGTTAATATTAATGAGATTAAAGCCAGACTAACGCATTTAAATGGAGTTCAGATTACTTCTCTATCCTTTTTCTTTATTGGTCCCGTGGCTATTTTTTATTTCTTGACAACCAACATTACTAATGCAATTCAGCATGAGGGATGGTATATACATTTAGGCGCTTTAATTTTATTGGGGATTGTGGGAACTGCCCTGGCCATGCTTGTAATGAATACTTTAATTAGATATGCTTCTGCAGTTTTTGCTTCTTCTGTAACATATATCATACCCGTGTTTGCAATTCTTTGGGGATTGATTGATGGAGAATCCATTTCGTTGATGCAGATAGTTTTTATGGCTGTTATTTTAACAGGAGTCTACCTGATTAATAGAATGAAAGGCAAATAAAAAGAGCTGCTCAAAGGCAGCTCCTATTAGATTTATCAATGTTTTGATTATTCATTTAAGCATTCTGCTGTTTAATAAGATTAAGTGCTGAACCTGCTTTAAACCAGTCGATTTGCTGTTTATTATACGAATGGTTAAGAGTAATAACATCTTTAGTTCCATCAGAATGAACCACTTCAATTTTTAAAGTCTGACCTGGTTTAAACTTATCCAAATCAATGAAGTTAAAGGTATCATCTTCCTGAATCAGATCATAGTCGGCTTCATTTGCAAAAGTTAATCCCAACATACCTTGTTTCTTAAGGTTTGTTTCATGAATACGGGCAAAACTTTTTACAATTACAGCTCTTACTCCTAAATGACGGGGTTCCATGGCAGCATGCTCGCGAGAAGATCCTTCACCATAGTTATGATCACCCACAACAACAGAAGGAATACCAGCTGTTTTATATGCTCTTTGAGTAGCTGGAACTTCACCGTATTCGCCGGTTAACTGGTTTTTAACTTTATTGGTTTCATCATTAAAAAAGTTAACACCACCAATCAGCATGTTATTTGAGATATTGTCAAGGTGTCCACGGTATTTTAACCATGGTCCGGCCATTGAAATATGGTCAGTAGTACATTTACCTTTTGCTTTAATCAGCAATTTGGCACCTGTAATATTTTTTCCATCCCATGGTGCAAAAGGAGTCAATAGTTGAAGACGATCACTTTCAGGGTTTACCACAACTTCGATGCTTGAACCATCTTCAGCCGGTGCCTGATATCCTGGATCTTCCACTCCAAAACCTTGAGGAGGTAATTCATATCCGGTTGGCTCATCCAGTTTTACGGTTTCACCTTTTTCATTTACCAAAGTATCGGTGATTGGATTAAACCCAAGGTTTCCGGCAATGGCCATTGCGGTCACTAATTCTGGCGATCCAACAAAAGCATAAGTGTTTGGATTACCATCGGCACGTTTTGCAAAGTTTCGGTTGAATGAGTGAACAATGGTGTTTTTCTCTTGTTTCTCAGCACCCGTACGTGCCCACATTCCAATACAAGGTCCACAGGCATTGGCAAACACTTCACCACCCATATTATTGAATATATCAATCAATCCATCACGTTCAATGGTGTATCGTACCTGCTCTGAACCGGGTGTAATTTTAAACTCACCCTTAGCTTTAAGGTTTTTCTCTGCAGCTTGTTTAGCAATTGAAGCAGCTCTTGAAATATCTTCATAAGAAGAGTTGGTACATGAACCAATTAATCCCACTTCAACTTCCAATGGCCAACCATTCTTTTCTGCTTCTTCCTTCATTTTTGAAATAGGAGTAGCACGGTCAGGAGTGAAAGGACCATTCAAGTGAGGTTCTAACTCATCAAGATTAATTTCAATTAACTGATCGAAATATTTTTCTGGATTTGCATACACTTCAGCATCGGCTGTCAGATGTTCTTTTACACTGTTGGCAGCATCTGCAACATCAGAACGGTCGGTAGCACGAAGGTAGCGTTCCATCGATTCGTCGTATCCAAAGGTAGAAGTAGTTGCACCAATTTCAGCACCCATGTTACAGATGGTTCCTTTACCAGTACAGCTTAACGATTGAGCTCCTTCTCCAAAATACTCAACAACACAACCAGTGCCTCCTTTTACAGTTAATATTCCTGCAACTTTAAGGATAATATCTTTTGGTGCTGTCCAGCCATTTAATTTACCGGTAAGTTTAACACCGATTAATTTAGGAAATTTCAATTCCCATGGCATACCTGCCATAACATCAACAGCATCGGCACCACCAACACCGATGGCGATCATTCCCAGTCCACCCGCATTAACAGTATGCGAATCTGTTCCAATCATCATTCCACCAGGGAAGGCATAATTTTCCAAAACAACCTGGTGAATAATACCTGCACCTGGCTTCCAGAATCCAATACCATAGCGGTTTGATACTGAGCTTAAGAAGTCATATACTTCCTTGTTGCTAACTTCCGCTGTTTTAAGGTCAGTTGAAGCCCCAACCTTAGCCTGAATCAGGTGATCGGCATGAACTGTTGACGGGACAGCAGCTTTTTCTTTGCCGGCTTGCATAAATTGCAATAGGGCCATTTGAGCTGTTGCGTCCTGCATCGCTACACGATCTGGATTGAAATTTACATACGAGCTACCTCTTTCGTATGCTGAAGCGGGGAGATTATCAGCAAGGTGGGCATATAAAATTTTCTCTGTTAAAGTTAAAGGTCTTCCAAGAAGCTGACGTGTTTTTTCTACTTTATCAGGCAACTCAGCGTAAACCTTCTTAATCATCTCAATATCAAAAGCCATTTTTCTGATTTATTTAGATAATGTGAATATTGCGGTTTTAGAAATCAAATTTACTAAAAAAAGTCTCTCAGTTAATAACAAGGTCATCAGGTTTTTGTTGTTCTTCTAACAGGTTTAAAATTCTTTTGCTAACTTGACGCTGAAATATTATGTACCATATACCTAATTTGTAAGCTCATTGTCAATCGTATGAAGCTAATACTGATCTATGAAAACCTTCGAATAGCCTTCGGTTCAATCCGTTCTAATTTATTACGTACTATCCTTACCATATTGATAATTGGAATTGGTATAACTGCCTTAATTGGGATTTTGACTGCAATTACTTCTATTAAAGTGGCTATAAGTACTAAGTTTACAGGAATGGGTGCTAATTCATTTACCATCGAAAACAGGGGAATGAATGTACAGGTGGGTAATAACTCTATGCGTCAGAAGAATTATGGTTATATCTCTTTCAAAGAGGCTATGACCTTTAAAGAAGAATTCGATTTTCCGGCAACAGTATCTGTTTCCTATAATGCAACGGGTGCTGCAACAGTTAAAGCAGGGGAGAATAAATCAAATCCTAATGTAGCTGTTTACGGTGTTGATGAAAACTTTATTGATGTAGAAGGTCATACTTTAAGTAAAGGAAGACATTTTAGTGTTCAGGAGGTACATGATCACAGATACGTAGCTGTTTTGGGAAGTGCTTTGGCAAAAAAGGTATTTCCTGATGTCGAGAATCCTGTTGATCAGATAATAAGTGTTGCTGGTGCAAAATATTTGGTGATTGGAGTATTGGAAGAGAAGGGAGCCGGTTTTGGTAGTCAGAGTGATAATATTCTATTGCTACCGGTAACGAATGTAAGACAGAAATTCAGTCGTCCGAATATGTCTTATAATATTGTTGTGAAGGCAATGGATAGTCAGCAGATTGATAATGCAATAAGCGAAGCAACAGGATTATTTCGGATTATTCGACGTTTGACAGTACATGATGAGAATAATTTTAATGTCAACAAAAGTGATAATTTATCACGAATACTGATTGAAAGTACTGGTACAGTTACTTTAATTGCTGCAGTAATTGGTTTAATAACGTTAATTGGGGCGGCTATTGGATTAATGAATATAATGTTGGTGGCTGTGGCAGAAAGAACCCGTGAAATTGGCATCAGAAAGGCGATGGGTGCAAATACCAAAGCAATCCGTAATCAGTTTTTATTGGAATCGATTATTATTGGACAGGTTGGTGGAGCTGTTGGCATTATATTGGGTATTATTATTGGAAATTTAATGTCTATTGCATTGAAAGCTCCTTTTGTTGTGCCTTGGAACTGGGTAATATTGGGTGTTGCCATTTGCCTGACAGTTGGGTTAGTTTCAGGACTTATGCCTGCATTAAAAGCTGCTAAGCTTGATCCGATCGAATCTTTACGCTATGAATAATTTAACTTCTACAGTTATGAATTAATCCAACATATATGTCGAAGATATCCAGAAAGAATGGAGTTGTACTAGTACTTGGAATTCTATTGATTCTTATCGCAGGTCTATTTATATGGCTGAGAGTAGAAACCAGTCCTGTTATTTCTCCATTTAAAGAGGTTTATGTTGATAGTCTGGATTCCATTGTAATTCAGTCTGATTCTTTGGTAGTACCCATCATTTATCATGGTAATCCCGATTTGAGGAAAGTCAGGGGTGAAGAGAGAAAAGATTTATTTGTGAATTTGATGCTTCCTTCAATAATGATAGCGCAGAAAAAGGTTGAGCGGGAAAGAAAGAAGCTCGAACGACTGGCTCAAAAGATTGAGAAAGGCAGAATCAAAGCCCATGATAGTTTATTGGTTGATTCGATTGTTACATATTTTAAATGTAAGGATATACATCAGGTAATTAATAGTTTAGAAAATCATCCGGTCAGTATTATATTGGCTCAGGCTGCTATTGAAAGTGGATGGGGTACTTCACGTTTTTTTCTGGAAGCCAATAACGTATTTGGTATTTGGTCGTACAATGAATTTGAAGAAAGAATTGCTGCTTCAGAAACGAGGGATGATAACACAATTTATCTTCGTAAGTACAATAACCTGTATGGTTCTGTTTACGATTATTTAATTACTGTTGCCCGGGCTCCGGCATATAAAAAATTACGGGAAGTGCGTTTGGAGTCTGATGATCCGTATGAGTTAATTCAGTATCTGGTGAATTATTCTGAGCTGAGGGATGAATATGTGAAAATACTAGGTGCCGTTATCAGACAAAATGATTTTACGCAATATGATCATTATAAATTAGTTGATATAGATGAAGACGATCCACTCTGGCAAAGTTTATAAATGGTTGAGTGTAATGTTTTTTACCAGCCTATTTTTTATTGGCTCGCTTCAGGCCTGGCATTTAGCTATTTCAAAAGTCATTCAAAACAATAAATGGTCTGTTAAAGCATTGGTTTATCATCGATTTGGAGATGACAGATATCCATCTACAAATACATCTGTGGAAGATTTTGAAGATCAGATGAAATGGCTGAAACAGAATGGTTATATTTCAGTTACCTCATCTCAGGTTTATGCCTTAAATGATAAGGATGAGAAAAAATATGTATGTATAACAGTTGATGACGGATACAAGTCTTTTCTGCAAAATGCATTACCAATTTTGCGGAAATATGGCATGAAAGCTACTATTTATGTCAATACAGAAAGTGTTGGTTGGGGTGATTATTTAACTTGGGATGAATTAAAAGCGATTCAAAAAGAGGGTGTGGAAATTGGAAATCATTCGCATTCGCATGCCTACTTTTTAAACAAAGATGTAGAAGAGCGAAGTATTTATTTTGAATCTGATCTGGATCTGGCAGATAAACTATTTAAAAAACATTTAGGAAGCATTCCTAAGTCGTATGCTTATCCATTTGGCGAATTTGATGAAAGTATGATGAGTGTACTTAAAAGTAAAGGATATCGCTTATCTTTTGCTCAAAACTCTGGTGTCTGGTGTGAATCTGATGACTTGTTTGCCATTCCAAGGTTTCCAATGTCAGGAAAGATTTCTATTGACAAATTTATTTCTAAAGTTGAGATGGAACCTTTCAGGGTTTCAACTGATAGAAAGTCTCCGCATATTGAAGTTGCCGGTAAGAATATCAAAATTTCATTTAAGTACAATAAGAGTGATTATATAGGCAGTATAAATTGTTTCATAAATGGCGTAATTTATAATAATGTTCAAACGTATGAAGATATTTATATGGTTAAATTAAATCTGTTACAAAAAACGAGACGAACCTTGGTAACGTTAACAACTAAAGATAAAGAGGGTAATTGGTGTTGGTATAGTCACCTAGTTATTATACCTCAAATAGGAGAATAAGCCTTTATATATAATGTAAGTTAGTATTTTATGACACGTCGTTAAGATTTTAAATTCATTGTAGGGAACTGAATAGAAAAGATACAGAAAAAAAAGACTTTAATATCTTCCTTAAAATCATCATATAAGCTTATTTATCCTAAAAAATATTAAAACTTCTTTACTAAAAAACAAACTTTCCTAAAAAGGCTGCGTAATACATTTTAACACATCCAAACTGCTAATATGTTAAAGTAGGATACAGACAGGAGAGCAAACATATTCGCACAATACATATTGAATAAATAGCATTGTTTATCCAAAGCAGTGGGGTGATATTATACGCTTATATTTTAGCATATGAAAGAAAAACTACTATCCTATTCAATGAGTATCTTTTTATTGTGTATTGGTTTTATTTCCAATGCGCAAGTGGGGCGTGAGTTCTGGTTTGTAGCACCTGAAGTTACAAATGCTCATGGTGATTCTCCGGTTGTTTTTCGTATTACTACTTTTGATGTTGGCACGAATGTTACCATTTCAAGTCCTGCAAACTCATCTTTCACTACCGTTAATGTATATATTGGACCTAATACCCAATATACAGTAAACGATTATAATTATGCTCAGGATGTTATTGAAAACAGGCCGAGCAATCAGGTTAATAATAAGGGTATACTAATAACAGCCCATGATGCCGATATCAGCGTTTATTATGAGGTTGTAAATGGTAGTAATCCTGACAAGTTTACGTTAAAAGGTTCAAACGCCTTAGGAAATGAATTCTTTGTTCCTTCTCAGAATATATATATTAATCAAACATACACACCAAAGGCTAGTGAGAAAGTAGATATTGTAGCTACAACAGATGATACAAATATTATATTTATTCCGACTGCTGATGTGGTTGGTTATTCTGCTGGTGATACAATTGAAATAACCCTGAATAGAGGGCAAACATTTTGTGTTGAAAATACAAACACAACACAAGGTTCATCCTTGGCAGGTTCATATATTTCCTCAAATAGTCCAATTGCTGTTACAATTTCTGACGATTCAATAAATGAAAATAAGAATGGCGGAGGATCCTGGGATTTAATAGGAGATCAGTTAATACCAACTAATGTTATTGGTTTTAATTATGTGGTTGTTAATACGGCACCCAACGGACATAATAAAACAATCAATAAAGTTTTTGTATTGGCCACTGAAGACAATACAAAAATAACCCTAAACGGTAAAACTAACATTGTAACTACCTTAAATAAAGGACAACAGATAACGATAGATATTACTCAGCATAATATGTACATCGAAGGTACTAAACCAATATATGTCTATCAGTTATCGAGTTTAGATTATGGCAATGGTAATGAACTGGGTAGTTCATTAATACCACATTCAGAATGTACAGGATCTGATATGGTTAGCTTTACGCGGATATTTACAGATCACTTTTATCTGCAACTATTAGTTAAAGAAGCGGATAAAGAAAACTTTACCATTAAAGATGAAAATGGAAATCAAATATCGGATTTCTTTAAAAATATTGTCTGGAATAAGGTAGAAGGAAGTGGAGTCGGTGATGAGCAATGGTTTACTTGTAATCTTGATCTAAGTTCTTCAATTTCTACAAATCAACCTTATTATATTTCTAATTCAACAGGACTTTTTCACCTGAGTGTTTTAGAGGAAAATGGTAAGAGTGCTAGTTATGGCTACTTTTCGTCATATAGTAATATGGTGATAAGTGGTTTGACTGAAGCTTGTTATGGAAATGTTTTGAAGTTAACAACCGATGAGGAAATGTTAACCTATCAATGGTTTTCAGACCAACCATCCGGAATTGTTTCTGATCCAACTCAAAGATCAATTGATGTTAATCAAAGTGGTAAATATTGGGTGCAGGCAGAAATGATATTCGGTGGCTGCGAGTTAGTTGATACAATTGATGTTGTTTTTAATCGCCCGGATATTGATCTGAAAAATGATACCACTGTTTGTCCGGGAACAGTTTTAGATTTTGCAGGTCAAGAGGTTTCATACACTTATAATTGGAGTAATGGTGCAAATACAATCAATACAAGTGTTACTGTAACTGAACTTTATGATGAGGATCTATCTGTTTTGGTAACAGATGCGGACGGTTGTACAAATAGTGATACCGTTAATATTAAAGCATTCATTATACCTGAGATAAATTTAGATTTAGATACTGTTTGTAAAGGTCAGGCAGTTACTATAGTAAATACCTTCTCAGAATACGAATGGAGCTTAAACGGAATTATTCTGAATACAGATCCAACTCAAAACTATTTAATACCAAATATATCGGGTACTTATACTGTAAGCTGTTTAACTTCCGATGGATGTGATGTAACAAAGAATTTTGACATAGTGGTAAATGAATTACCTGCTGTTGATTTAAATGATGAAACAACTTGTGTGGGAGAATCAATTATAGTTAACGGGCCAACAGGAACAGGTTATTCTTATTTATGGAATGATGGTAGTACAAATAGCACGAATGAATTAACAACGGAGGGTACTTTTTGGTTGGAAGTAACAGATGCAAATGGTTGTGTTGGAAGAGATGAAGCTGAATTAAGTTTTACAATTCCTTTTCCAATTGATTTAGGCCCAGATAGAGTCGAGTGCGATGAAGCATTATTAGACGTCTCTGACTTTCAGAATTATAATAATTTTAGTTGGTTCTTTAATGATGGAGCTGTTGAAACAGAAGTTATTGGTAACCCGACTGAGCATCAATATCTGGTATTGAAAACAGATGGATCAACCGAGGGACAATACAAGGTAGAAGCTGAAGATGCAAATGGCTGTCCGGTTAAAGATTCAGTAAATGTTAGTTTTATTCATGTACCAGTACCAGCCATAACTCTTAGTCAAAACTTATGTGCAAATGATACGGTGACTTTAACTGCTTCATCAGGATATAATGCATACAAATGGTTTAAAGATGGAGCAGAACAAACTCAGTTTGCTGATTTACGTTCGATAGAAATATTTGAACCGGGTCAATATACTGTTGAGGTAACATTGTCGCAATGTTCTGCCAGTAATAATATTGATGTGTTGGAATATGGATTACCTACAGTTGAGTTGAAAGATGGTAATATCATTTGTCCAGGTGGAGAAACCACTTTAACGATTGCCAATTATACACAATCATCCAGTGGAGGAGGTCTTGATTATCTTTATTGGGAAACCAATGATAATGTCCGCTTTACAGATTGGTCAACTGCTAAATATAAGGTTGATCAGGTAGGACAATATACTGTTACAGTAGTTGATAAATTTGGTTGTATATCAAATGATCAGGTTGATGTAACTCAACATACGCTTCAATCCATTAATTTGACCGAATCATCCATTTGTGAGGATGAAAAAATTACCTTACAAAATCCATTAACCAATGCGCAGAGTTACGAATGGTATCAATTGGTTTCGGGATCAGAAATTAAAGTAGCTGAAAACAACGATTACATTGTTTCAGGGTTGAATAGTGGTGTTTATTCTTATAAGCTTACTTTATTGGATGCAAATGGTTGTGAGAATTCTGATACTGTTGATATAACAATCAATGCGACTCCATCTTTCACATTAAATGATGCAACTGTTTGTCCGAATATTAACCATTCTTTTGATGGTCCCGCCGGTGCTTATCAATATTTATGGAGTGACGGTTCAACTAATCAGTCTTTGGTAATTTCAAATACCGGACAATATACTTTACAAGTTACAGATGCAAATGGCTGTTCAGCTTCAGAATCAGCTTATTTAAGCAATTATTCACCTATACCAATTAACCTTGGCCCAGATCGTCAGGAATGTGCGGGAATTGATTTGAGTATTTATTCTATCTCCAATCATTCTAATTATTCCTGGACTTTTAATGATGGTTCTTCAATTACTAATTTATCAGTACCATCACCAGAGGATTCAATGATAATTCTTAACGGGCAAACAGCTGATAATGGATTTTATAAGGCAATTGCAGAAGATTTTAATGGTTGCCGTGTTGAAGATAGTATTAAAGTAGAATTTATTGTTACAACAGATTTAGAGCTGGTTCAAACAGAGAATTTATGTGAGTCAGATACTATTGAAATAATCGCATCAAATTTATACAAAACATACCTTTGGTATCATGATGGAGCGTATCTGCCAGAATATGATGATTTACAATCAATTTATATTAATGAAGAAGGAAGATATACAGTGGTTGCTTCTGTTCCAGGTTGTGTAAAAACAAATCACACTGATGTAGAGAAGCACGGATTGCCATCAGTTACCTTACCTAATGATTATTCTATTTGTCCGGATGTAGAAACAACTATTTCGAATGTTCAGTTTACAGGCGTAGATCAATATAGTGTCTTCGACTATTTATATTGGAATGGAGATAGCAATACAAGATATAGCGATATTAGTCAGGCTTCATATGAGGTATCTGCTCCGGGAATATATACTGTTACGGTTGTTGATACGTTGGGGTGTAAAGCATCAGACAATATTGAAATTACAGAGTTTGCAGTTACGCCACCTGAACTTAATGGTCCGTTTACAGCCTGTAATGATATAGGTGTTACCTTACAAAATACAGCAATTAATCCATTAAGTTATTCATGGTTTAAGGTTGTATCTGGTATGGATATCAATGTTGCTAATGATGTTGACTACCTGGCAAATACAAGTGGAACCTATAAATTAGAGGTTGTAGATGTAAATGGCTGTGAAAGTAAAGATAGTGTGGAAATTACCATTAATTCTGTGCCGGAGTTTAAATTGGATGATGCCATTGTTTGTCCTGGTATCACGCATCGGTTTGAAGATATCAATCTTAATGTTGCTAATTATGACTATTTGTGGAGTGATAACTCTACCAACTCTTATCTGGAGACAAATCAGGCAGGTACCTATAGTTTACAAGTAACGGATAAAAACACATTGTGTTCTTCTGTCGAATCCGTTGAATTATCGAATTATACACCGGTTACTTTTGAGTTGGGAAATGATTTGTCAGCATGTGTTGAAACAGACCTCACCATAACAGCTCCTTCATCATTCTTTAATTATATATGGAAATATAATGATGGATTGAATCCTGAAGTGACTTTAGTAAATCAAAACCCTGAAAATGAATATCAAATTATTAATGCCCAGGTTTCTCATTCGGGAGATTATATTGTTGAAGCCAATGATGTAAATGGCTGTGCAGTATCAGATGGGTTGAATATTGAGATATATAATATTGCTACTCCGGAACTTGAATTGTCTAATTATTTGTGTGAAGATGAAAAGGCAACCATTATTGCAACTGCCGGATATGATAGTTATGAATGGTATCGAAACGGGCTTTTAATGTCTTCTAATCAAAATCTTGAGATTGATGCATTTGGATTTTATGCACTTGTAACAACTTACCGACAATGTGTAAGAACAAATGATATGAATGTAACGGAATATAGTAAACCAAGTGTTCAACTTCCAATTGCTTATTCCATCTGTCCCGGCGAACAGGATGAATTAAGAGTTTCTTCATACGCAGGTAGTCCTTTTGATTATCTGTATTGGAATGATGCCACCAATCAACGCTATAGTTCTTGGCAGACAGCCAAGTATAATGTGACAATACCAGGCGAATATTCTGTAACGGTTGTTGATACTTTGGGTTGTGCGGCTTCAGCAACAATTCAGATATCGGAAAATTCTGTTACTCCATTGAACCTACCAGAATCATTCACCAACTGTTTAAATACAGGACAGACGTTAACTCATAATGAGACTAACTATCAATCATACTCCTGGTATAAGTTGAATAAAAATGGAGAACAGTGGTTGGCAACAGATATTGATTATCCGGCAACAGAACCAGGTAGTTATAAATTAGAATTAGTTGATGTGAATGGCTGTCAGAAATCAGATACAACCGTAGTGATTTTAAATCCATTCCCTGATATTGATTTGGGTGATGATCGTACAGCTTGTGAGATGGAATATTTGGTGATCACAGCTCAAGGCGATTTTGCAAGTTATAAATGGAATGATGATGCAAGCTTGAATACCAATGAGTTGTTGGTGACAACAGCAGGTAAATATAAGGTTGAGGTTACTAATACAGTTGGTTGTGTGGCAGCAGATTCTGTTGAGATAAATGTACAGCCTGCACCGCAACTGGATTTGGGCCCTGATGTAACTCTTTGTCCGGGATTGACACATTCTTTATCAGCTCCGGCAGGTTATAGCTATTTATGGTCTAATGGTTCTGTTGATCAGAATATTGTAGTGGAAGATGGTAGACATGCTTTGAAAATTACTGATAACAATGGATGTAGTAGTACCGATACTGTTACTGTAAGCTATTTTCCACAGGTAGTTGTTGATCTGGGAGAAGACGAATATATCTGTCCTGTTCTGGGAGCAATTGAGTTGGATGCCGGCGATTTTGTTTCTTATGAATGGCAAAATGGTGAAGTTACAAGAACAATAAGGGGAGAAATTTCAGATACCGTAAATATTGTGAATGTTGTTGATGCTAATGGCTGTCGTGGTTTTGATACCAAGATGGTAAAACATCTGAGTGAACCTGAAATTGAGTTGTTGAATGATACTTCTATATGTAGCGTTGATTCATTATTACTGTCTGTAGACTGGACGTATAACAATATTCAGTGGAGCACAGGTGAGCAGTATCCTGAAATTTGGGTAAGTAATCCTGGTATCTATTCTGTGCTTGTAAACGATGGATGTTTCTATTTAGCCGATACCATGGAGATGGTAGTTGTACCAACTCCTATTATTGCCAGCCTTGATACTTCAATTTATGCTCAGGTAGTGTTGTATCCACAAGGAGGAACAGAGCCTTATCAATATTCCATTAATGATGGATTTTATCAGAATGATAATGTATTTAGAAACCTGGAAAATGGAGAATATATATTCAACGTGATGGATGTGAATGGATGTATGGTTTCCGAAATAGTAAATATCAATGACAATTTAGATCTGGAAATTCCAAAATTTATTACTCCCAATGGCGATGGATATAATGATACCTGGGAGATCACAGGCTTAGATCGTTTACCCGAGAGTATTATTAGTATTTACGATCGATATGGAAAGCTTTTACATAAATACTCAGCTACTGATCCGGGGTGGGATGGTAAATATTTAGGTAAGCCAATGAAGTCTGATGATTATTGGTATGTGATAGAACTTGTACCTCTTGGTAAACACTTAAAAGGTAATTTAACCTTAAAACGATGAAGAAGCTTTTAGCAATATTATTTGGTATTACCATTACCCTAACGGTGGTTAATGGCCAAAAATATTATCTGACAAATCAATATGTATATGACTTGTTTCAGATGAATCCTTCAGCGGCTGCATTCCAGAAGAACTGCATTACCATGCATGGATTTTATCAGAAGCAATGGCTTGGTACTGATTTAGCACCAAGTACACAAATATTAAGTTTACAAATGCCTGTTGGCGGACAGATGGGATCTGGTACTTACATTTATAATGACAGAAATGGAAACTATAAAGAATTGGGTTTAAATCAGGCCTTCTCATATGAAATATTGTTATTGAAGAAAAGAAAGAAACTTATGACTCTTTCTTTTGGTTTATCCTTTTTACTGGAGCAAACCTCTTTAGATATGTCTAATTTATTGGATGGGGGAGCTTTCGATCCAATCATTACGGGTGCTGGAGAAAGTGGTTTTGGATTCAACGCGAGTACGGGAGCTTTGCTTAAATATAATGAAACGCATATAGGATTTGCCATTACCAATCTCCTACCTGAAACAAACTCTATGTATCAGTCGATGTATGAACCAGACAGGGTATTGGATTTTAATCTTCATGCTGGAGGTAGTTTTAAGGTGGCCGATAGAGATCTGTACCTTGAACCATTGTTCATGTTCAGAAAAAATGTTCTAACCGATAGCAGAATGGACTTAAATCTAAAAGCTTATTTACCCACTCCAAATCCCGATTGGTCGACATGGGGATTAGTTGCTTACAGACACACCGTAGATCATAAATTTGGAAAAAGTCTTGGATTGGCTTTTACAGGCGGTGTTGTTTATCAGCAGGTTAGTCTTGGTCTTGAATATCAACTTGGTTTAACAAGGGCTCAGATAGATTATGGTAGTAATTATCAATTAGTTCTTAGTTACAGGATTTGCCGCGAAAGAGGTAAGGGTGCTATACCATGCTCTAAAATCAGGCGAAATAGGAAATCTAATTACCAGTTTTTGGGGTATTAATAATTAATCATGTTCAATCATTTTTTTATTGAAGTGTATTACAGATATATTTTGTGAAGTATATCCTAAATATTATGTTTGTAGAAACACTTAAACATACTTGTGATTCGACATCTTCAAATAGCCATTTTAAGCTTTGTATTTGCTTTGACATATATTAATGTGAGATCACACAATAATGTCATTTCTTTTTCACCATTTACTTTGTCTGTTAATGAGATACAAAGTTCTGTAATCGCCTATAATGACTATGCTGTAGTAAATGAAAGTGAGACCGTTAGGATTAATGTATTGAATAATGATATAGGTGTAAATGAGGGAGTTGGTTCTCTGGTTGTCGAATCAGATCCTGCGCATGGAACTGTTATTGTAAATAATGATAATACTATACAGTATACACCCGAAAAAGGATATAATGGAATGGATCAGTTTACATATAAAGTTTGTAATAACTCTGGTTCATGTGATGAAGCCATAGTTGATATAAGGGTTGATGATGTGCACTACATACCTGAAGCTGTTAATGATTCGATGGTATATTTTCATGAAACAAATACTGTTTATTCGATACTTGATAATGATATTATAAAAGGGGATTTACCATATGTTGTTACAATTCTACAGAACTTTACCAAAGGGGATGCATACCTTGATGATGATTCATTGATTCCTGCCTTTCCCCGGAATTTTGGAGGAATAGACTCGCTTCAGTATTCTCTTTGTGATGCTGATAATGACTGCTCTGAAGCATGGGTTTTTATCGATGTTCAGAATGATGGTACCACCGATTTTTTTATACCAAATGGCTTTTCTCCTAATGGGGATGGATATAACGATACTTTTTATATTCCTGACTTCAGGCAATATACCAACATTTCAGTGACCATTATTAATGAATGGGGGCAAACCGTATTCAGTGAAAGCAATTATCAGAATAACTGGAACGGTAATGCTAATTCCGGACTAATGAAAGGTAAGTCTGTGCCCAGTGGAACTTATTATTATGTATTTTCTATTGAAGGTATTTCTCAGTCTCTAACGGGTTCAATTTACTTAAGCAGATAATGGGAAAACGAAGTTACATAGTTATACTGCTTTTGTTACTTTCATTACGAGTACTTGCTCAGTTAGAACCGCTGTCAACTCAGTACATGTATTCTCAATTGATGATTAATCCCGGATATGCTGGGGTCAGAAATGCCTTTTCAGTAAATATTATGGCCCGGCATCAATGGATGGGAATCGATGGTGCTCCGGTCAATTACAATGTATCTGTTCATTCTCCATTAAATAAATCAATGGTTTCACTGGGGGGAGCCTTAAATTCTTATCAGGTCGGTCCAACTCAAAATAATCGAGTTAATTTTTATTACTCTTATTTGATACGGTTACGTTATAATATGTTTATGTCGATGGGTGTTACGGCAATAACAAATCATTATGGATTTAAAGGACTGGATTGGAAATTAATTGATCAGGAGGATCCTGATTTTGTTGGTACGTCCCAAAATAGTTTCAAACCAAATTTTGGAGCAGGTCTATTTATTTATTCACCATCTTTTTATTTTGGATTTTCTATTCCTCAGTTCTTAGCTTATGGGTTTAAAAATAAAGATAGTGATCAGATACTCACTGAAGTCAAAAGACATTATTATATTTCTTCAGGCTATGGTTTTGCGCTCAATAAAGAGTTTTATCTAAAACCCTCAACTTTGGTTCGATTTGTTGAAAATGGCATGTATAGTATTGATGCAAATGTTGAAATGTTGTATAGCGAGATTTTCTCTGTTGGGATATCCTATCGGATAAATAATTCTATTGCATTTATTGGTGGCTTTCGCATTAGCGATAATATTAATATGCACTATTCGTATGATTTGTCTACCGCTCCTTCGGGTATTTCAAAAGGAAGTCATGAAATAACCTTAAGTTTTGATACAAATAAAATACTCAGAAGAAACCGAAACAGAATGTTTAGCAAAAAGAAGAAGGAAGAAAGTGGAGCAATGCGTTCAATCAGGTATTTCTAATAATTCAATTCATTCGTCTTTAAATTTTTAAAGCCTCCAAACTATATTGTTAGGCATTCCCGGATTCCTCAAAGATGAATACCTATTGTTACCATTCTTAAGTGTGATGGAATGAAAATAAATTACTGAATTATAGATTGATAAAATAAAAAAAAGCCTCCGCAAAGGGAGGCTTTTAAAATATATGGAAATTCAATTATTTTACTGAATCCATGTACTGAATCAATTCACATACTTTAGCTGAATAACCCATTTCGTTGTCATACCAAGATACAACTTTTACGAAAGTGTCAGTTAAAGCGATACCAGCTTCAGCATCGAAGATAGAAGTTCTAGTGTCACCAGTGAAGTCGTTAGAAACAACAGCATCTTCAGTGTAACCTAAAATACCTTTCAAATAAGTTTCAGAAGCTTCTTTCATAGCAGCTTTGATGTCTGCATAAGAAGCAGGCTTAGCCAAGTTTACAGTAAGGTCAACTACTGAAACGTCTGGAGTTGGTACACGGAAAGCCATACCAGTTAATTTACCATTCAATTCAGGAATTACTTTACCTACAGCTTTAGCAGCACCAGTAGATGAAGGAATAATGTTTTGGCTAGCACCACGTCCACCTCTCCAGTCTTTAGCTGAAGGACCGTCAACAGTTTTTTGAGTTGCAGTAGTAGCGTGAACAGTAGTCATCAAACCATCAACAATACCGAACTTGTCGTTCAATACTTTAGCGATAGGAGCTAAACAGTTTGTAGTACATGAAGCATTTGAAACAAAGTTCATGTCGTTAGAGTAAGATGTATTGTTTACACCCATAACGAACATAGGAGTATCGTCTTTAGATGGAGCAGACATTACAACTTTTTTAGCACCAGCGTCCAGGTGACCTTGAGCTGATTCTTTAGTTAAGAACAAACCAGTTGACTCAACTACATATTCAGCACCTACAGCACCCCAGTTGATGTCAGCAGGGTTTCTTTCAGCTGTAACGCGGATTTCATCTCCGTTAACGATTAATTTACCGTCTTTTACTTCAACAGTTCCGCTGAATTGGCCGTGAGTTGAATCATATTTCAACATGTAAGCCATGTAATCTACATCAATTAAGTCATTGATAGCAACAACTTGAATAGTTCCTTTAGCTACAGCCTGACGGAAAACGAAACGTCCGATACGGCCAAAACCGTTAATCCCAATCTTGATTTTTGACATTTTATTGCTTTTTTAAGAATTGTTTTAATAAGGTCTTCAAAAATGCACTGCAAAAGTAAGAATTCATAATTAAATGTTCAAGAAATAAGAAAATGATTTTTTTAATAAAGTTTTAAGAAATCTTAAAGATTGAATAAATATGTAACAGTGCTGGGGCTTTGCGAAATGCAAATAAAAAAGCAACACAAAAGCGATGATAACATCCTTTTATGTCACTTGATATGCTTTTACCTGAATGATAAGTTTACGCTCTCTCTGCAGGTTGTTCGGTAGGTGCTTGGCTGTATGCAGGACAATCTTGTGTGGTTTTGCATGAACTCATTCCAATTGCAACAACAAACAATACAGCGGCAAATAACAAAATCTTTTTCATTGTCTATATCTTTTACTTGTCTGTAAAAATAGGAGAATATTAGAGATCTCCAAAATCTTTATTTCTTTGCTATAAAACGAAAGGTTTTAAGTTATGTTTCGTTTTTATACTACAACTTGGGTAATAAATGGTTTTTATCAGTGAATGGGCCTTATCATTCCATTAATTAATAAATAAAAGGAATAAAAAAACCCGGATAAACCGGGCTTTGTATATTATTCATCATCCTCTGTTGTTCTTTTCGGCCATCTGATGGTATCATCGTCAACAAATTCAGGACCAATTTGAATAGTAGTTAAACTTCCTTCTTCAAACCAGATGTTAATGTTTTCTTTATCGAAAATATATTGTTCCATATCTTCAAGTCCATCTTCATCAATTTCTTCCACTTCATACTCACCCATATCGAGTTTTTCTAAAGCTTCTAAAAAGTCTTCTTTCGACATGCCTGGTTTAATGGCATTGTGCAGAATAAAACGGTCGCTTTCGAAAGAAATTTCTACTAATCGGTATCCTTCTTCACTGTCAAAAGACATAGAAAGACCCAGGTCATCGTAATACAATACAGTTGCTGAGCCTCCATCTCCATAGTTTTGAACTTCTGTTTCATCAGGATCACCAATGTTGCTGGAAACTTCGTGTTCTTCCATTCCAAATTTAATGCTGCCGAATCCTATGAACGGCAAGATGGCTTTTGTTGTCATTTTTAATTTAAAAAGTATTAAAGATTTACACGGTAAATATAGAAAACGGGTTGAAAAATTTCTAATGTAAAAACAAAAAAAATCCAACACTGTTCTAATTTGGTGTTGGATTTTTAATTTTCTATTTGAAATTCAAATGTTTAGTCTTTCCATTGAGGAATTCTTCCTTTAGTGTGTGGAGCGTTTAATTCATCCATTAATTGCCTAACTTCCGGTATTTTATAGGTTAATATATTTTTTACCTTCTCAAGAACAGGAGGAAATTCCTTTTTTAAGATTTCAAAATCACGCATTGAAGTAGTTGTGATATTTGATGTACTTTCAATCTGGGTATAAATAATGTTGTTAAGCCTTTCGATCAATGGCATTTGAGCAGGAGGAATCTCTTCCCAACTTGCTTTTGCTTCTAAACCTTTAAATGTAAATTCAATTTCGTCTATCTCTTTTTCCAATTCCAATAATGCCGGAATTAATTTTTGATGTGCATCAGGTACGGCCAAAGCGGTCTGTTTCATTGATGTAACTTCATCTTTAAACTCCGAAATCAAATGCATTGTTCCATTCATTGCCTTAGAAAGTTCTGTAACTTTTCTTTGGAATTCAACCATTGCTTTTCTGTCGTCGGCTGGAAGTGTAGTGTTATTTAAGGCTTTTACTTCAAATGATTCAGGACCTGCTAATAAAGTGCTCGTTCCATTTTGTACCTGACTGATTTCAACGGTATAAGAACCCGGCATTACATAAATGCCACTTTCAGGTTTTTTGAAAGGATCGAATTTTTTAGATCGTACAATTTTCCAACTGTCATAAGTAAGATCCCAGTTAAAACGGGAAACATTTTTTTCTGGTTTTTTTGTAAATGTTTTTACAATGCTTCCTTCAGCATCTTTGATTGTAACTAACAGGTAGGCAGGTGCTTCTTTTGATTCATCCTGTAATTCTTTCCATGTTGGCTGAGGTATTCGATCACCGTTTTTGAAAAGTTCTTTTTCCATTTTCTGGCGAATTTGTTTTTGAGTTTTGGGAACTTCTTTCTGATAGAAAGTAAATGTTGCACCAAATTCAGGATTGGCAGCACCAAAGTAAGTGGCTCCCTGTCCGTAAATTTTACCGGTTTGGATAAATAAATTAGCTGGTTTTATATCAAATAAATAAGCCTCTTTTTTAGCAATTTCTTCAGTTAATTCTTTCAGGGGTTGGTAATTATCCAATACAAAGAATCCTCGGCCAAAAGTTGCCAGTACTAAATCATTCTCGCGCTCCTGTATAGCTAAATCACGAACAGCTATGGTTGGAATTCCTGATTTTAACTGAACCCAGTTCTTACCTTCATCAATAGAGAAGAAGAGACCAAACTCTGTTCCGGCAAATAATAGTTCTTTCCGTTCGAAATCCTGCTCTAGTGTATGAACAGTTCCGTTTTTCGGTAGATTAGAAGAAATAGAAATCCAGGTCTTACCTTTGTCGTTACTCTTTAATATATATGGTGTAAAGTCGTCGTTTTTCAAATTATCAAAAGTGGCATAAACTATATTCTCATCAAAACGTGAGGCGTAAATGTCACTTAGATAGGTGTAAGCCGGTACCCCGGGGAAGGAGGATATTTTTCTCCATGTTTTTCCATCATCTTCGGTTACCTGTATTACTCCGTCATCAGAACCGGCATATATCAAACCTTTTTTAACAGGTGACTCATCTAATGAAACGATGGTATTGTACTGCGAGGTGGAGACATCTTTCACTACAGCATCGGTACTCCAGTATTTACCCATCACCGGCCAGGTGTTTCTATCTATTTGAGCAGTTAAATCATCAGAAATAACCTCCCAGGTGTCGCCTCTATCATTACTTTTAAATACTTTATTGGCTGCTATGTATAAGGTTTTGTGATCGTGCTTACTTAATATTAATGGTGTATTCCAATTCCATCGGTAGGTTAATTCGCCTTCTCGTGGTTGAGGCTTAATATTAATTTTTTCGCCACTTTTTTTATCGTACCTGACGATGTTACCATATTGCCATTCGCTGTATACAATGTCGGGATTGGTTGGATCTACCCTTGACCAGAATCCATCTCCAAATACTGTTACAATCCATTCTCCGCTTGTAACGCCAAATGAACTTGTGTTCTGAACAGGTCCACCTAAGGTTGCATTATCCTGAGTACCTCCATAAACATTGTAGAAAGGTTCTGCATTGTCAACGGTAACGCGATAAAACTGAGTAACAGGTAAATTGCTGACTTGTCTCCATAATTCTCCCGCATCATAAGAAATATAAACACCTCCATCACCGCCAATCATGATATGATTATTATCTTCAGGGTTCACCCAAAGTGCATGGTCATCTACATGGCGATCTTTGTTGCTTAATCTGTTCCATGTTTTACCTCCATCTTTCGTGCAATATGATAAGGTTTCTACAGAATAAACTTTGTCAAATTCAACCGGATCACAATATATCTCGTTATAATATTGTCCGCTTGAATGATGATCACTCATCTTATTCCAGGATTCACCCCGATCTGTAGTTCTGAAGAAACCACCAGCATTGTTGGCTGCTTCAATAATAAGATAGAGCACATCTGGATTTTGTGGTGAGATGGCAATTCCCATACCTCCAATATCTTCTTTTGGTAATCCGCTGGTTAGTTTACGCCAGTTTTTACCGGCATCTGTCGATTTATAAACTGCAGACTCCGGACCTCCACCAATCTTGGTATGAACATGACGACGTCTTTGTTCAGAAGTAGCGTACAAGATATCAGGATTTCGGGGATCACAGATAATATTATTAACTCCTGTATTTTCACTAATTTCCAATATCTTTTCCCAGTTTTCACCTCCATCAGTTGTTTTATATAAGCCTCTGTCTCCTCCCGGGCCCCAGGCAGATCCTTCTGCAGCAACATAAACAATATCTGAGTTTCGAGGATCGATTAAAATCATACCAATTTGGCGGGATTCTTTTAATCCCATGTTTTTCCAAGACTTTCCGCCATCAATGGTTTTGTATACGCCATCGCCATAACCAAGAGCTCTTTGATGATTATTTTCTCCCGTTCCTGCCCAAACCACATTGCTGTTGTTCGGATCCATTGCAAGACAACCAATTGAATAGGCTCCATATTTATCAAATACTGGATTGAAAGTAATACCATTGTTTATTGTCTTCCAGATATGCCCACTGGCAACAGCAACATAAAATTCAGAATGATTATCCGGATTAACAGCAAAGTCGGCAATTCGACCTGAAGTAAAGGCAGGGCCAATATTTCTGAGTTTTAATCCTGAAACCAACGAACTGGTTATAAGAGTGTCTTTTTGACCTGACTCTTTCTTTGATTTTTTTTGAGCCTGTAAATCTAATGGTGAAGTTAACAATGCAACTGCCAGCAGGGTAAAGGCAATTTTTTTGAGGTGATTCATTTTTATTTGATTTGGGTTTAAACTTGTTTTTCAATCCCTTAAGTTAGTAAATCTAACTTTTAGAAGTTAAATATAAAACGAGTTTTTTTGTAATAAAAAAGGCGGTCAACCGACCGCCTTATGTTTTAATTATGTGCTATTGGATCTGGATTTCCATCCGGATCACCATTTACATATCCATCTGTTGTAAGATTGTTTGTGATCAATAATAAACCACATACATGAGGAGATGCCATTGATGTACCGCTTAAGGTAGCATAGTCACCTCCTTTATAAGTCGAGTAGATACTATAGCCAGGTGCGCAATAATCAACACCAGCTCCGTAATTTGAAAAATAAGCCCAATTGTCATTTATATCCATGGCTGAGATGGTGTAGATATTCGGACCATTAACTCGCGCAGGTGAATGGTTTGCTGCATCATCAGATTCATTACCTGCAGCTAAAGCAAATTTAAGTACAGATGAAGCTGCCAATACAGCTTCGTCTAAAGTTGTAGAGATTCCTCCACCTAAACTCATGTTGGCAACATCACTTGAAGAGGCGTTGGCTGCAACATAATCAACACCTGCAATAACGCCAGAGGTTGTTCCACTTCCACGACGGTCCAATACTCTAACCGGAACTACAAATGCACCAGGAGCAACCCCAACAACACCAATAGAATTATCAAGTGCGGCAACTGTACCAGCCACATGAGTACCATGGCCATTTTGATCATCTGCAGTATAACGTGTTCCCAGGAACTGAGCAGCTCTGTCAGTGTCCACATTTAAATCTGGGTGATCTAAATCAATACCTGAATCAATAATCCAGGCTGTCTTTCCAACACCACTAACTGGTCCTCCAACGCGTGTAATTCCCCACGGAATAGATTGTGAAGCATCAACCACTGTACCTGGTTTCTTTTTAATAGTTACAGGAGATAAGGAGATAATTTTATCTTCTTCAATGCGTAAAACTGATTCGTCAGTTTTTAGAGCTTCAACTTCTTCTGCCGTTAATTCCAGAGCAAAACCTTTAATGGCTTTACCGTAGATGTGTTTTAACGATTTTGATTTAATGTTTTTCTTAGTAAAAAGTTTTTCTGCCTTGGCTTTTACCTTATCTTTTTTCGAACTGTACGATTCTCCTGATACTTCGGTAATGGCATCATCTTTTAATACAACAATGTACGAATTACTAACTGAAGATGCCTTTAATGCAGGCTCTAGTGTTTCAACTTCAGTAGTTGCAACTGTTTCTTTTTCACAATTTGTTAAAAACAAAATAGAACATAGCAGTGCTATGCCAATTAGTGCATTTCTTCTCATGTTTTGACGATTAAATAATATTAAATAAATAGGTTTTAGCAATTACTGAAATTTTATCCTTAATGTCAAGTTTTTTATAAACTTTCAAATTGAAAGTTATTAACACCTAAATGTTAGTATTAGGATTTATTTTTATCGAAAATGCAACAAATCAGAAATACTATAAAAATAGTTTGGATACTATAGTAATAGTACTATATTTGTAGTAGATCTTTTGAATTGATATATATGATGGAAATAAGACAGCTTACAAAGGCAGAAGAAGAAGTAATGCAAATTCTCTGGAAGATTGGAGAAGGAACGGTTAAAGATATTTTGGATGGATTTGTTGAAAAACAACCGGCTTATACAACCGTAGCTACAGTACTTAAAGTGTTAAAAAAGAAAGAGGTTGTCGATAATAGGGCGGTTGGAAATACTTATATTTATTATCCTCAGATTACAAAAGAAGATTACTCTTCATTTCAGATGAAACATCTGCTCAATAACTATTTTGGAGGTAGTTTTAAACGTTTGGCTACTTTTTTTGCAAAGGATAATAACATGGATTTAGATGAATTGGAATTCATGTTAAAAGAAAGTGAATCGAAAAATAAACCTAACAATTAATCCAATGGATTTACTTACCTATTTTACCCGATCAATTATAGTTCTCGTAGCTTTTACCTTGCTGTATTTGCTGGCATTTCGTAAAGACAGTCATTTTACATTATACCGCATATTTTTATTACTGGGTTTGATTGCTGCTATGTTCTTACCCTTTATTGAAATCAATTATACTGTTTGGATTGAGCCTTTTAAATCAAATGACATTTTTAAAGAGGTAGAAACTCCTGTGGCAACTGTAGCCGAAATTGCAGGTAATACTGAGGAAGCTTTTAATTGGTTTAATTTAGTGTATTGGGTTTATCTGGGTGGTGTTTTGCTTTTTGTAACGCGAATGCTAGTAGGTATTGTTCGGGTGTTACGCCTTATGAATAAGAGTACCCGAAAAGAGGTTGATGGCATTACCTATTTTGTAGGAATGGATATCTCAGAACCCTTTACGTTTGGTTCCTTTATTTTCTTGGATGAGAAATCTTTTTATAGTAAAAACAATTCAGATATTGTTGCTCACGAAAAAATACATCTGAAGCAGAATCATTGGCTGGATGTAGTTTTAAGTGAATTGTTGATTGTTATACAATGGTTTAATCCATTAGCATGGTATTATGGACGTTTGGTTAAGCAAAATCTGGAGTTTTTAGCTGATAGGGGAGTATTAGAACAAGGTTATATAATTGAGAATTATATACAATCAATAATTTGTGTAACAATGGGAGCGGAAGCATCAGTGCTAGCCAATCACTTCCGGTTCTCCCAAAATAAAAGACGATTAAAAATGATGAAAAATGTAAGAAAATCCAAATGGCGACAACTAAAATTGTTGTTGACATTGCCTTTAATTGGAGGCTTTCTCTGGGCTTTTAGTCAGCCAAATTATCAATTAAGGCCAAATGATGAGCAGAATGTTGTTGAGTCAGTGATGAAGGATGTTAAAAAAATTACGATCACCGGACAGGTTGGAGTTGAAGATACAATGGAAATTATGGACCCTAACACGGGTCAATATAAACGTATGATAATACTTAGCCCTGTACCAGGTGTTAGTATTGTTTTAAAAGGAAAAACTATTGGATGTGTTTCGGATATGGATGGTAAATTTGCCATTGAAGCTACTGAAGATGATTTATTGGTGTTTTCTTTTGTAGGATTTAAGACCGAAGAAAGGAGAGTGGAAGAAGGAAAAGAGTTAATTGTTTCTTTAAAGCCAACCTCCTATGAGTTGGATCCGGCACCTTTTCGAAAAGATTTTAAAGGTAAGGTAACTCCTCCGCCACCACCTCCGCCACCACCGGTTGTGAAAAAAGAAAAGATAGCTCCGCCGCCACCTCCACCGCCGGCAGAGAATGATGAACCTGTGTTTTTTATCGTTGAAGAATTACCAAAATATAAGAGTGGGATAGTAGATTATTTTGCTTCATTATATTCAAATATTGAAGTGGAAAAAGCGAAGCAGAATTTGAAAGGAACGGTTAAAGTGAAGTTTAATGTTGATACAAAAGGAAATGTAATTAATGTTGAAGCAATAGGTCAAAAGGGTAAAGAGGCTGAAGTAGCTGAAAAGATAGTTGCTGGTTTAAATAATTGGATGCCCGGTAAACAAAGAGGTAAGCCGGTATCGTGCAGTATGATTGTACCTGTAGAATTTGAATAAATAAAAAGCCGGATTATCCGGCTTTTATTTTTGCTTGTATGCTGTTTTTAAATTCTTTAGAATGGTAAAACCCCGGTCTACGTCTTCATCATTTACAATAATGGTAAATTCGTTTGTTGTTGAAATAACCTCCTTGATATTAACCCCTTCCCACGCGATGGCCTTTAAAATGTGATAGTAAAAGCCGGTTACCGCTACGTTGGCAGTTGGTAGTTTTAAGGTAATTGCAGAAAGCTCGCCTTGCTTCAATAGGCATTCTTCGTTTCCAAAGTATTTTTCTACCAAATCCTCATAGGCAGAACTTACCACCAGGTTTGATTCGAAAACACCACGCACCAAAGTGTAAAATACATCCTGATGTGCCCCAATGTCCTGCATTACTTTGGTGTGGCTGTTAAAAATGGTATTACTGTTTCTGAAAGTAAAATCAGTCAGATTCGATCGTACGATAATATCACCAAGCGATTCAAGTAGTTTCTGTAGATTTTTATTTAAGGTATAATCCAGTTGTGGAGTCAGTCGGTTTAATGCCATCACCACTGCTCCTTGTTTAACTGGTTTTTCAGTAAGTTTTTCAACCATGGGTTGTATTTGGCGGGCCAATGAAGAGATGTTTATTAATCCTTCACAAAGGGCTTCGATCACAAATGGTTTTACCTTAATAACTGACTCAACTGCTTGACTGACTGTTTTCATAATCCTTGTAATTGATCAAACTAAAAATGGTAAGTTTGATAAATGATTGTACAAAGATAAGGAAAGTTAAAATATTAACATAGTGTTATAAAGAAGTTTTTTTTGTTTAAAAAGTTTAGTTTAGATAATTCTTTTGCTAATTTTGAACTGAAATTTTATGGTAAAATTATGCAAAACTTTGATTTAACAGGTTCAATAGTAGCAATTGCTACTCCGTTCAAAGCAAATGGCGATATTGATGTTGATTCATTTGATCGCCTGATAGATTTTCATTTGGAAAATGGGAGCGACGGAATAGTAGTTTGTGGCACTACTGGTGAAACTCCTGCTTTGACAGGGGATGAGGATGCTTTTTTAATTGAACGCGCTGTTAAAAAAGTGGGTGGAAAGGTACCGGTTATTGCTGGTACGGGAAGTAATTCAACTCTTGAATGTATTAAATATAGTAGAAAAGCTGAAGCCATTGGGGTAGATGCGGTTTTGGTAGTTGGACCTTATTACAATAAGCCAACTGAAAAAGGAATGTATCAGCATTTTGCAACTGTAGCAGATTCTATTGAGACTCCTATTATTTTGTATAATGTTCCGGGGCGCACAGGATCGCGAATTTCAGTGGCCAATACAATTAAATTGGCCAACGATTTTGAAAATATTGTTGGTATTAAAGAGGCATCGGGAGATCTTGGTTTAATTGCCGAATTAGTAGCTAAACGACCAGATAATTTTAAAATTTACAGTGGCGATGATTTTTTGTCTGCCTCAGCTAATCTTTTAGGGGCTGACGGCTGTATATCTGTTATTGCGAATGTGATCCCTGCAGAATTTGCCCAGTTAATGAAAGCTTCTTTGAAAGGAGATATTACAGCGGTAAATAAATTGTTTTACCAGTATCGCGAATTAATGGATCTGATGTTTATCGAATCTAATCCAATTCCGGTGAAAACAGCTTTAGCAGCGATGGGATTGCTGGAAGAGGAATTCAGATTACCAATGTGCAGTATGGAAGATGCCAATAAGCAATTGCTTTTGGATGAATTGAAAAAGCAAAATATTATATAATGTAATTATTTTTTAGTGTTGTTGAAAAAAGGGCTTCGAAAGGAGCCCTTTTTTAATGCTTTAGTTGAAATATTCTCTTATGATTCTGATACTTTCTTCAGGTTGTTCTTTTATCATATCATGACCCGCATTTTTAACTATTTCCATTCGTGCATTTGGGAAAAAGCTCATGTGAATATCCTGAATATCTTTTCCGATTAACTGGTTACATTCACTTGTTAAGAACAGAACTTCTTTGTCGTATTTATCGATGCCTGTCACCAGATCAATTTCAAATTCTCCCTGGCTATTCATACCAGTTTGTCGTATTGCCTGTGATGCCTGCATGCTTAAACGCCAAAACATATCTTTGCTATCAGGCATAACGCCATTGCAATAATAACCAGCCATGGGATGATCTTCAATATCATTCATTCCTATAATCCGGGCCATCAGATAATCCATACTGGCTTCTTGGTCGGGTTCATGAACTTTTAATGATTCTAAAAAGGCTTTGGTCATTCGCCAAACAGTTGAAAGGGTCATCTCGGGCATCATGCCATTGGTACGTTCCATTAAGGTTTGAGCTGTTTCGGTTGTAAGAAATCCTGGTTCGGCCAATACAGCCTTGTCTACTTTTTCGGGATGTTGAGTAATATAACCCGAAGCCAACATTGCTCCCCAGCTATGGCCAATTAAATAAACAGGTTTATCAGGACTGTAATAGTTTATAATAGCATCTAAATCACTTAATGATGATTCAAGAGATAATTCACGAGTGGCAACACGCGGTGATAATCCCGTTCCTCTTTGATCGTAAAAAACAACTTTAAAAGAATCGGCTAATGCTTTTAAGGGTAACAATGATCTGTAATCCTGACCAGGTCCGCCGTGAATGGCTATAATCACTTGTGCTGTATCAGGACCAAAGCTTTCTGCATGAAATACAACGGTATCAATTGTAATATGAGGAATTGTTGAATCCTGTGCCACCGTTTTAGGTATTTCGAACTGAGGTTTAACCATAAAATAGGTAGTTAACAGAATCAGTAAAAGAGCTAAAAACAATAATCCGATTGATTTAACGATCAGTTTTAGAATTTTCATAGATAAGAAATTAATTCATTTCAAAATTATTACGTTGTGAATATATCATTTTTTAATTTTGAGAGCTATAAGGAACAAATTAGAATTTTAAAGCACAATAAAATGAATTTACTGAATACACTTACTCAACGTCGGAGTATTAGAAAATACAGTGATAAAGATATTGATCAAAGTATTTTAGATGAAATACTTGAAGCTGGAGTAAGAACTTCTACCACCGGTAATATGCAGGTGTATAGTATTATTGTTACACGTGATGCAAATAAGAAAGAAGAATTGGCTCCATGTCATTTCAATCAGCCCATGATTAAGAATGCACCCGTAACTTTAACTTTTTGTGCCGATTTTAATCGTTTTAATCTTTGGTGTAAACAAAATAATGCAGAGCCCGGGTATGATAATTTTTTATCTTTTATGACAGCTGCCATTGATGCCTTGTTGGTTGCTCAAACAGTATGTATTGCAGCAGAAGCAAAAGGATTAGGTATTTGTTATCTGGGTACTACAACCTATACTGCCGATAAAATAATTGATGTTTTGGAGCTTCCCAAAGGTGTTGTGCCGGTTACAACAGTAACTTTGGGTTATCCTGATGAACAGCCTGATTTGGTGGATCGTTTGCCACTTGATGCGGTTGTTCATAAAGAGGTATATTCTGATTTTTCAGAAGAGAAAATTAATCATCTCTATCAATCAAAGGAACAATTGCCATCAAATATTGCTTTTGTAGAAGAAAATAATAAAGAGTCATTGGCTCAGGTATTTACTGATGTTAGATATAAAAAAGCTGATAATGAGCACTTCAGTAATGTGCTTCTCGAAGTATTAAAAAAGCAAGGGTTTTTATCCTGATTTAAACCTACTAAAATTATATAAGGCAAACATTTTATCATGTTTGCCTTTTTTTTTGCTGTGTTTGTCAATTAAGTATTGCTCTCGCTCAACTACTACTTTATATTGCTGTTTTAATTCAATAGTCAGAGACTTGGATTAACAACTTTTTAATTAAAACCTGAATAAATGAAGAAGATTACCTTAGTACTAGGGTTACTGATGATTGCTTTTGTCGGACAAGCACAGTCTTTGGAAGATTATTTGTCGAAGTATACGAAAGAGAACGGTAAGATGTACTTGCAACCTTTTGCAGATGCTTTCTCTGCTGATTTTAACAGTGGATTATTTCATAATGCTAGAATTCATAAAATGGGATTTCAGCTTTATGTAGGTATTGTAGGCCAGGTGGCCATGATTCCTTCGAGTGCCAAAACATTTCAGGCATACACCGAGAGTTCTTTATATCCTCCTGAAGGTCCATATACAGTGCCTACGGTTTTTGGTTCAACTGATGGGCGAATTGTGGATGTTGCAGCCAGTGGAAATTTATTGCAATATTCTTTTCCGGGTGGTTTCGATATTGATTATGTGCCTTTAGCTATGCCTCAGATTACCATTGGTTCGGTTTACGGAACTGATTTTACAGCCCGATATATTTCAGTTGATATTGAAGATGCTGGTAAAGTAAATGTCTTTGGTTGGGGATTGCGTCATAACATTGATCAATACTTGCCATTTATGCCGTTGGATCTGGCTTTGGGTTATTATCATCAGTCGTTTAAAGTAGGAGAATATATGGATGCTAAAGCGAATGTAGTAAATCTTCAGGCAAGTTACTCTATACCTGTAATAACAGTTTATGGTGGTTTGGGTTATGAGAATAGCAAGGTAAATGTTCAGTATACCTATGAAGGACAGGATAATACTGATCCGAATGTGTCAGCAGGCGACCAGGTGAAATTTGATATGAAAGGTGCTAATACAGTCAGGTTAACACTTGGTCTAACTTTTAACCTGGGACCAGTCAAATTACATGGAGATTATAATCTGGCTAAGCAAAATACATTTGCTGTAGGATTAGGTATTGGTATTAATGAAAAATAATTAAAAAGATAACTATATGATAAAGAAGATAACAATTTTGGGTTTATTGGTATTGGTTTTAAATGCCTGTGAAAAAAAGGAAATATCGTTGTATCCAAATTTTGAAGAGAGTGTAACTTTTGATATCAAAACACATGGGTTTGAGGTTTATGATAAAATATATGCCTCAGATATTTCTAATTCAGTAAACGATGCTGTTGAAGATGGAGAGACCATTGAACAGGTTGTGTTGGAAGGTTTATGGTTTGAGGTTGAAAAAAACAATGCCAATACAGCTGAATCCATTACAATTGAGTTGAAGATAAGAAAGAGTGGATCAAGCGAATATTTCTATATTCTTGATGACTATACTTTTGAAATAAAGGATGGCAAAGTAGTTTTTCTTAGTTCTCTGAAAGAAGAAGGAGTAAATGAATTAAAGGGTCAGATTAATAAAATTGCAAAGGGGCAAGGATTCGAAGATATTGAATTAAAGGTAGAGGGCGAAGTTGCTCCGGAAGGAAGTGTTGTTGATGTTACTGTTAAAATGTTTGTGAATGCAACGGTTGTTTATAAAACAGAAGTAGGCATGTAATATTAGATTAAGTGGGTAGAAGAAAAGCGTGATAGAATTTAATTTTTATCACGCTTCTTGTATTATTTTATTCCCGATGATTATAAGTTGCACTTGCCTGTGCTGTTGGCATAATCAAAACATCGTTAATATTAACATGCACAGGGCGGGTAATCATAAATTCAATAGTATCAGCTATATCTTGTGCAAATAAAGGTGTTAAACCTTTGTAAACATTATCGGCCTTATTTTTATCTCCATGATAACGAACAATTGAAAACTCCGTTTCAACCATTCCTGGTGCTACAGAACCTACTTTAATATTATAAGGTAACAAATCAATTCGCATACCTTTCGTCAAGGCATCAACAGCATGTTTGGTAGCACAATAGACATTTCCATTTGCATACACTTCTTTACCGGCAATGGATGTAATGTTGATTATGTGACCTGACTTTCGCTCAATCATTCCTGGAATAATCAATTTGGAAATATTAAGCAACCCTTTAATATTGGTATCAATCATTTGTTCCCAGTCGCTCCATTGACCTTCATTAATAGGATCGGCACCTGCAGCCAGTCCTGCATTATTAATTAGTACATCAATCTCCTTCCAGTTTTCTGGCATGTTAATAACGGTCTCATCTGTTGTTTTTTTATCTCTTATGTCGAAACAAAGAGTTAGTACTTTAACAGCGTATTCCGATTCTAAATCTGATTTCAGTTTATCTAATCTTTCACGGCGTCTTCCTGTAATAATGATATTGTATCCTAATTGTGCCAGTTTTTTGGAAGTGGCTTCGCCTATACCAGATGTGGCTCCCGTAATGAATGCTGTTTTTGTCATTATTCTATTTGTTAATCCTGAAATCCAGAATGTTGTTATAAATATTTTTACAAAATAAACTTAATCTTATACAAGGTAAAATCTTTCAACTTTTTGAATGAATTTGATTTCTATTGAAAGGCGCTAAATTTAAGAGTTTTGTTTGCAATCTGCGTTATTTTATTTACTTTCATCTTCAACAATTACCATTTTTGGTCCGTCGAAAATTAGAGTAAAAGGGTGCATTGAAAAAATTCAAAAACAACAATTATGGACACATCTATACCAACATTAGCAGAAGCTGAAAAACTAAATCTTACCTCAATAGAATTTGAAAGGATAAAAGAAATATTAAAGCGATCTCCTAATGCTTTGGAACTCGAAGTGTTTTCCTTGCTTTGGTCAGAACATGCCAGTTATAAAAATTCATTGAAATGGTTGAAAACCCTTCCAACCAAAGGCGAAAAAGTTCTTGTTGAAGCTGGTAAAGAGAGCTCCGGTGCTATCGATTTGGGAAATGGTCTGGCATGTGTGGTAAAGATAGAGTCGCATAATCATCCTTGTGCTATACAACCTCGTTTGGGCGCTAATACCGGATTAAGAGTTGTTACTCGGGATGTGGCCTCAATGGGAGCAAAACCGGTAGCTATCTTAAATTCGTTAAGGTTAGGTGATGGGAAAAGAGATACTGCACGTTGGCTTTTTGATGAAATATCAAAAGGGATGTGTGAATTTGAAAAAGGTTACCAGGTTCCCATAATTGGAGGAGAGACCTATTTTTCTAAAGGTTATAATTCAAGTCCGGTTGTTAATAATTTCGCAGTAGGAGTTGTCGACAGTTCTAAAATACTTTCAGGAGTAGCCAAAGGAAATGGAAATCTTATTCTCATTATAGGAGCTCTTACAGGTAAGGATGGTATTGATGATGACGTTTTTACAACTGATGCCATCAATGATGTGGGAACCAAACCTGTTCCAATTGAATTATTGATGGATGTTTCCATTGAAAAACAATTGCAGGAGGCCGTTTATGAATTGAATCAGAAAGGCTTGTTGATAGGAGCCGAAAATATTGCAGCTCAGGGTGTAATTGGTGCGGCCTGTGAAATGGCAGCACGTGGTGACTCATCAATTAAATTGAACCTAGATAAGATTCCAACACGTGAAGAAGGTTTAACAGCCCGTGATGTTATGTTAGCGCAAACCTGGTCAAGAATGTTGGTTTGTGTTAGTCCTGATAAAGTGGAAGATATAAAGGAGATAACTGATAAGTATTCGTTGGCACTGGGTGTTGTTGGTGAAGTGGTTGAAGGTAATACTGTTGACTGTTATTTTAATACTGATGTTATAGCATCTTTACCAGCCCGTTATGTAGGATTGGGTGGTGAAGCTCCGGTTTATGACCGCGAATTTTCAACTAATGGAACAGAAGCCACAAATATTAAACTTGATCAATTTGATGAGCCGGATCATTATCCTGATGTAGTGAAAAAAATGTTGGTCAACCTAAATGTTACATCCAAAAACTGGATGAGCGATAAGTTTGATCAGTCACTTTGCGCTGACGGTGATAATTTTAAATATCCATCGGATGCGGCTTACATTGATTTGGAGGGAACAGATCAGGCTTTGGCCATTACCATCGATTGCAATTCGTCTTATATGACATCCAATCCGTTTTTAGGCGCACAGATAGCCGTTGCTGAAGCCTGCAGAAATATTGTGTGTGGAGGAGGTATTCCATTGGGTGTTTCCGACTGTCTGAACTTCGGAAGTCCGAATGATAAAACAATATACGGTACTTTTGTGGATTCAATTAAAGGAATCACAAAAGCTTGTAACGACTTTGATGTTCCGGTACTTAGCGGTAATGTCAGTTTCTTTAATCAGCGATCAGAAGAAGGTCAATTGAAACCTATCACGCCAACTCCCGTAATTGGCATGGTTGGGTTACTTGAAAGCAAGCATAATCATTGTACTTTGTCATTTCGTCATAAAGGAGATATGATTTTTCTTGTGGGAACATCAAGAAACGATGTCAATTCATCTGAGTTTGCTTCAAGTATTCTGAATATTAAGAATTCGATTCCGCCATTTTATGATGTGGATGAAGAAAAAGACTTACAGAACGCTGTTTCAGGAATGATTCGAAAGGATTTGGTTCGATCTGTTCATGATGTATCCAACGGAGGATTGTTTTTTACTTTGCTTGAGTGTGGTATACCTCTTGAATTTGGATTTGATATAACATCGGATGCAGAAATCAGAAAAGAAGCCTTTTTATTTGGCGAGTCACAAAGTAGGGTTGTGGTTTCAGTGGCTTCGGCCAAGCAGGATGATTTTGTTGATTATATGATGGATACCGGAGTTCCATTCTCAATTTTAGGTCATGTTACCAAAGGTGAGATAAGAATTGACGATGAATCATACGGTTTTATTGATGAATTAAAAAAAGCCTTCGAACAAAGATTAGGAGATTGGGTTGAAGGTGAATGAAATAAAGATTAGAAAGAAGATATGAAAATTGTTTTGAAATTGTTCTTTGCCCTTGCGGTAGTTGTAGGAGGTTATTTTTCAATATCCTGGGCGAGCTCTGAAGAGATTGATTTTGTTAAAGTTGGTGATAAGGTACCGGCATTTGAATTAAGTAACAAAACATCAAAAATTAATGCGGAAAGTTTAAAAGGAAAAGTAGTACTGATAAATTTCTTTGCAACCTGGTGTCCACCATGTGTTAAAGAATTACCGCATTTAGAAAAAGAAGTTTGGCAGGAGTTTAAAGACAACAAGGATTTTGTTCTGTTGGTTGTTGGTAGAGAACATTCACAAGAGGAGATTGATAAATTTGCAGAAGGTAAAGGTCTGGATTTACCTTTTTATCCTGATCTTGAGAGAACCGTTTTTGGTAAATTTGCCAAACAAAATATACCTCGTAATTTTATTATTGATCGCGAAGGAAAAATCATTTATAGTGCCGTTGGGTTCAATGAAGAAGAATTTACTAAGATGAAACAGCTGCTTAATACACAGTTAAAGTAATTATAAAATATTGTGAGAAGAAGGGAGTAAAACAAGTGAGTTTTATTCCCTTTTTTTGTTGTGTAATTTCGATTAAGTAAACATTGAATTACCATTACTGTTACATATTTCATTAACAATTGTATTTTTGCCAAAAATTTATCAACGAATGACTGTTAAGCCATATAAATCTGAAGCAGGGTCTAAAAAAAGCCAGGTAGCTGGTATGTTTAATAATATTGCTCCTAAATACGATTTTTTGAACCACTTTTTATCAATGGGTATTGATAAAATCTGGCGAAAAAGAGCAATTAATCTACTTAAGAACATACCGAATCCATTGGTGCTCGATGTTGCAACCGGTACCGGTGACCTGGCTATTGAAGCCAATAAACGACTTCAATGTAAAGTAATCGGTGTTGATATCTCTGTGGAGATGCTGAAGGTTGCGCAGGAAAAGTTGGAGAAAAGAGGATTAACTGAATATATTTCCGTTAAAGAAGGTGATTCGGAAAATCTTCCATTTGAAACAGATTCTTTTGATGCTGTGATAGTGGCTTTCGGTGTACGTAACTTCGAGAATCTGGGTAAAGGACTTACAGAAATGTGCAGGGTGTTAAAGCCTGGTGGTAAGATGGTAGTTTTGGAATTTTCAAAGCCTGCATATTTCCCTTTTAAACAACTTTATTTATTTTATTTTAGACACATATTGCCCTGGCTGGGTGGGGTTATTTCTAAAGACAAAGATGCATACACATATTTACCCGAATCAGTATTGAGCTTTCCGGATGGTGAAGATTTTGATAATGAGTTGGTAGCAGCTGGAATGAAACCTGTTAAGAGGTATAAGCAAACTATGGGAATTGCAACCATTTATTTGTCGGAGAAACAACAATAAATTTTTAAATATTTAGTTTAAAGAGTGTACATCAAAATATCTTAGCATTGAGAATTTCCGGATTAGTCTTATTTGTTCTACTCTTTTCCATGCCCTTGCTTGGACAGGTTGATAAGAAAAACATACCTAACCTTCGTGGGTTCGACGAAAAGCCATTGCATTTTGGTTTTTTAATTGGATTTAACACCATGGATTTTCGTGTTGATAACAAAGCAGAAGCCCTTGGTTCGAATGGTGAGCTTCTCTATGGAGATGTTATCAATCTAAAACCTGGAATTAATATTGGTATAGTTTCCAGTTATCGTTTACGTCCGAATTTACATTTGCGATTTCTTCCCGGTATAAGCTTTGGACAGCGAGATATAGTGTATTTTACTGAGAATTATCCGACTGATGACGCAGATAAAATTGAATCATCGCCCTTACAGATTAAATCTACATTCCTTGAATTTCCGTTGCTTTTAAAATATAGTGCACTACGAATGCATAACGCCAAGCCTTATTTGATTGGAGGTTTTAATACCCGTTACGATTTGGCTAAGAATGTTCAGGATGGATTATTATTAACCTCCCTGGATGGATATCTTGAAGCCGGAGCCGGATTTGATTTTTACATGACTTTCTTTCGTCTGTCAGTTGAGTTAAAAGCATCCATTGGCTTATCCAATGTATTAAATCCTAAAGGTACCGGTGAGTTGGCCGATCAGAAATATACTGATGCATTAAGTGGACTGAAATCACGTATTTTCCATCTTACCTTTTATTTCGAATAATTCAACTATTTTTGTGCCATTAATAGTGAGTTTAGGCAATTACGCCTGCCTTGAAGAATGATTTGTTGCGAATGAAACGTGAAATTGTACTGCGCCTTTCTCCGAAAGATGCATCTGATGAGATTTACTATCGACCATTAGTGGCTAAAAAATTAAAAGTAGCCCCTGAGAAGCTTACATACATTAAGGTTGTCAAGCGATCGATTGATGCACGTAAAAAACCGGTTGTAGTGCAATTACATATCGAAGCATATGCAAATGCTAAACCACCAAAACCAAAGGAAATCACTTTTAACTATCCGGATGTAAGTAATGGCGATGAAGTAATTGTTGTTGGTGCCGGACCGGGTGGTTATTTTGCTGCTCTTCGTTTGATTGAGTTAGGGATGAAGCCCGTTGTGCTTGAGAGAGGTAAAGGAGTGAACGAGCGTAAAAAAGACCTAGCCAGACTCAATAGAAACGTTCAGGTTGATACAGACTCTAATTATGCATTTGGTGAAGGTGGTGCTGGTACCTTTTCAGATGGTAAATTATATACACGCAGTACTAAACGAGGAGATTTCAATAAGGTATTGGAAGTGTTCGCCTATCATGGTGCCAGTGATGAAATTTTGATTGATGCACATCCTCACATCGGTACAGATAAATTGCCGGGTGTGATAAAAGCCATGCGTCAGTCAATTATTGATGCAGGAGGGAAAGTTCTGTTTGATACCAGGGTAACTGATTTACTGGTTGAGGAAAAAGAAGTGATAGGTGTGGAAACAGCTTCGGGTGATAAAATTTTGGCCAAAGCAGTTATTCTTGCCACTGGTCATTCAGCCAGAGATGTATATTATTTCCTGCATGATCGAGCCATTCAGCTTGAGGCAAAAACATGGGCAATGGGAGTTAGGGTGGAACATCCTCAGGAACTGATTGATGAAATACAATATCATACTCCATCAGGAAGAGGAAAATATCTGCCAGCAGCATCTTATAGCTTGTCATGTCAGATTGAAGAGCGTGGAGTTTATTCTTTTTGCATGTGTCCGGGAGGTTTTATTGTTCCTGCCATGACAGATGATAATGAGATGGTGGTGAATGGTATGTCTCCATCACGACGCGATTCTCCATTTGCGAACAGTGGAATTGTAGTTGAAATTCGTCCTGAAGATATTGGTGAATATAAAAACAAAGGTGTTTTAGGAGGTTTGGAATTTCAGAAAGAGTTGGAACGGCTTGCATTTGTTAACGGGGGTAATGGTGTTATTGCACCTGCGCAGGGATTGGCAGATTTTGTCGCCGGGAAACTGTCCTTTGATCTACCTGATTGTTCATATGTGCCGGGTACGGTTGCCTCTCCGATGCACTTCTGGTTACCCGAACACATCGGGAATCGACTTCAGAAGGGTTTTGCCTATTTCGATAAAAGAGCCAAGGGTTTTGTTACCAACGAAGCCTTAATTTTAGGGGTTGAAAGTCGTACTTCGTCACCTGTTAGGATACCCCGAGATAAATTTACTTTTCAGCATGTTCAAATAAGTGGATTGTTTCCGTGTGGAGAAGGTGCCGGTTATGCAGGTGGAATTGCTTCATCTGCCATTGATGGCGAACGTTGTGCCGAAAAAGCTTATGAATTTATTACCGGTAAGAGTCTTTATGAGAATTTAACTTTGTAGTTGAAATTCTAATTAGGGATATTCAGAAGTTGATTTATTTCTTTGATAATTAAGTAATTATCACTATCTTAAAAGTGTAACAAAACCCCGAAAACAGGCACTTT